>NZ_RJPX01000005.1:0-80816 GCF_003944325.1 Streptococcus mitis
TTTACTCTTTACTCTCGTGATTTACGCATATAGGTTACGACTACCTTTTTGGACTTTAGAGTTTTAGGCCCCCTTATCCGCTATATACGCCTTACTATCACGTTCCTGTTCGTAGAGCCACGATTTCGCTATCCCTTCCTCTCCCCGCTACCTCACGATAGTCAGGCTTGGGAATCGCTATTGGGTTCACCGGTAGCGGGTGCCCACGGAGGACTTACACCTCAGATGTACGACATGCCCGTCGTACCTAAAAAAGGATATCGAGTTGTCATAACTCAATATCCTTTTCTTTCATTTTGAAAATCTAATTGCCTTTAAAGGCATCCACCATCGTTTGAAATTCTTCATTGGAGAGGGTAATTCCTTTGCCCATTTTAGTATGATCTGGACTCCAAGCACGAATATCAAACTTTGCAGGGGCACCATTAAAGCTCACACGGTTGATTTCCTTAGTCCAACCTTTTTCGTTTTCAGAAAGAGTCAACAAGTGCTCTTCAATTTCAAATGTAAATTCTGCCATTTTCTTCTCCTTTTTTAGCTTTCATTTGATTATTCGTAAAATCTTGTAGATTTTAGGAAAATTTTATATAATATTGATATAAAAGAAGGGAGGCCAATATGAGACATAAATTCCAGCAAGTTCTAGATAAAATACATGACTTTTTAAATGGACATGACCAACCTGACCAGACTGAAACCAACTCCCTTACAGCCACTATTGAAGAGGCTATCCAGAAACAAACCGCTGTTCACCTTATCTTGTCTGAGACAAGCTTTACAGGTGACATTATCAAATACGATCAGCAACGCCAGCAAATTATCGTGAAAAATTTTGCCAAAAATGTAAGCCGTATTATCCGCATAAGCGATATTCAACGCCTACGATTTGTCCCTTCAACCGTCCAAACAGCCCAAAAAAATAGATTTAAGAAAGAGTGAGATGTAGTTGCTTCATCCCACTCTTTTTCTTAGCGAATTTGTTCAAAATGTAAATGAACAGCGATATGGTCTCCATAACCACTTCTTTCCAAGTCACGTTGTAGACGATAGGAAATGTAGTGTTCTGCAATGGTAATGTAACCTGCACCCAATAAACGATGCTCAACCATAGACTGAATCATGCTGATGGTAGCACGTTCCACCTTGGCCTCTTCCAAATCCAAAACCACTTTCTTAGTGACTTGTGCAAGGTTTTGACGTAAATCATCTGTCAATACATAGACAGTCTGGGCTGCCTTTAAGATAGCTTGGTAAATCTTATCTGGATTAAATTCAGCAATTTCTCCATCACGTTTGATTACTTGCATAGGGTTCTCCTTTATTCTTTGTTTTCTTTGATTTCTGCCAGCATTTTTTCTTCTTCTGCTGTCAGTTGATAATGTTCAAGCAAATCCGGTCTGCGCTCGTAGGTTTTCTTTAAACTCTCATACAGGCGCCACTGACGAATCTTTTCATGGTGACCACTCATCAATACATCTGGGACAACCATGCCTCGATAATCATAGGGACGCGTATACTGAGGATATTCGAGAAGGCCAGAAGAAAAACTATCATCTTGGTGACTAGACTCCTTGCCAATCACTTCTGGAATCAGGCGTACTGTAGCATCAATCATTGTCATGGCCGCCAATTCTCCTCCAGTCAGGACATAGTCGCCCAGGGAAATCTCATCTGTTACTAAGGTCTTAATTCGCTCATCATAACCCTCGTAGTGCCCGCAAATAAAGATTAGCTCTTCCTCTTGAGCCAAATCCTCTGCATAAGCCTGATCAAACTGCTTGCCAGCTGGGTCTAGGAGAATGACGCGCGGATTTTTCTTTTTAATAGCATCAAAGGCATCGAAAATAGGTTGGGCTCGGAGCAACATGCCCTGGCCACCTCCGTAGGGTTCGTCATCAACATGGCGGGCCTTTTCAGCATTTTCTCGAAAATTATGATACTGGATATCCAAGAGCCCTTTTTCTCGAGCCTTTCCAACGATTGAGTGCTCTAGCGGAGAAAACATCTCTGGAAAAAGGGTTAAAATATCAATCTTCATCGTCTAACCCTTCTAAGATTTCCACATCGACCCGTTTATTTGGAATATCAACATTGAGAATCACTGGTGGAATATAAGGCAAGAGCAAGTCACGCTTTCCTTTTCGCTTGACCACCCAGACATCGTTAGCACCTGGTTGCAGGATTTCCTTGATGGTTCCAACAAAATTATCACCCTCATAGACTTCCAAACCGATAATCTCGTGATAGTAGAATTCACCATCGTCTAGGTCATTCAAATCTTCCTCAGCGACCTTGAGACTGTATCCTTTGTACTTTTCGATAGCATTGATATGATACATATCTTTGAATTTAATAATGTCAAAGTTCTTCTGTTTACGGTGACTAGCGATAGTCACTGTTTGAACAAACTGATCTTTTTCATCAAACAAGGCCAGCTCAGCCCCTTTTTTAAACCGTTCTTCTGCAAAATCTGTCACAGACAAGACTCGCATCTCACCCTGCAACCCTTGCGTATTGACGATTTTCCCAACATTAAAGTAGTTCATCTTGTCTCCTGTAGTCTCCTTCTTTCCATCTTATTCTGACAATTCTCGAATAATAGTCGCAATTTTTTCGGATTCAGACCACTGTAAATAATGGTGACTCCCTCCTAAAATGAGTTTAGTATTGGAAGTCCAATATTCTGATTCTCTGTACTCTTTTTCTCTATAAGCCTGACAAAAAATAAATACAGGGATATAAGATTCTATAGATACATTCTCAAGATCTTCCTCAGTAATCTCTCCAGATATCTGAAATCCTGTATCTTGATTTTCCAACTCTGAACCTTTTTCTTGCATTATTTTCCAGATTTCTTTATTAATTTCAGGGCTAAATGTTGCTTGAGTTAAGTTCTTAAAATAAAGTTCAGGACCACACTCGTCAATCAGCCTCATCTGCTCTTGCATTTCTGGATAAGGATTTTCTGAAAAATCAGCAAACATGACGTTTTTAGTTGTCGGTTCAATTGCTAGTAAAGCCTGACAATTAATTGGTTTCTTGAGTAATTTGCAAGCTAAAATTCCACTCAAACTATGTGCACAAAGTATATATTCAGAAATCCCTAATACTTCAAGTACTTCATAAACCGCATCTGCAAGATTATCCAGATTTTTTCCAGCTTGGTCATGAATCGGACTCCTACCTGTGTTCGGAAAATCAATTGTCAAATAACCAATTGTAGGAGGAAGTTTTTCAAGTATAAGTGAAAAATTTTCATAACTTGGTAGCAAACCTGCTCCGTTTAGACAAACTAGCACTTTCTTTTGCTTTTGATAAGTAACAGAGAGACTACCAATTTCTGTAGATACTTCAATCCTCTTCATAAAGAAATCCACTCATTCTATATAATGAATTATTAAAAATCCTTATCCTTTATTTTATCACGTTCTAGGGATTTTCTCAAGTTGGAGAAAGAGGACATCAACTCTTGTCCCCTTTCAAAAATCCTTCCAAATCTCGTTCATGCTGATATTTGATAGCCGCCTTTTTGTCTTTTTCAAAAATAGTCTTTGTTAGATCTATGTCGTTGATGGCCGCAATTGCGACAGTGTAGTGAATGATATCAGCCAGTTCTTTTGCTAGTTCCTCGTTCGAATCTTGAACTCCTTCTTTTCGAACAGAGCGTCCATTTAAAACCTCAGCAACTTCTCCAACTTCTTCTACTAGTTTAATAAAAAGCCCTTCTTCTGTTCTAGATTGTCGGTAATGGTCAAGTAAATATTCCTCTAGTTGTCTAACTGTTAAATCTCTCATTCTTTCTCCTCACAAAAAAGCGAGACATTCGTCCCGCCCTTCTTATTTTTCGTCAATAACGATTCTTACTTTTTTGTTTTCAGTTGGGACAGAGTAGACAATCGTTCTTATCGCAGAAATAGTGCGACCCTTACGACCGATTACACGACCCACATCGCTTTGATCAAGATCCAAATGATATTCCAAAAACTCTGGTGTATCTTCAATCTTGATAGTTAAGGCATCTGGTTGTGAAATCAAGGGTTTCACAATCGCAATAATGAGATTTTCAATCGTATCCATCTGTCAACCTACTTTAAACTTATTTTGAGAACTTAGAATCGTGGAATTTTTTCAATACGCCTTCTTTTGAAAGGATGTTGCGAACTGTATCTGAAGGTTGAGCTCCATCAGCCAACCATGCAAGAACGCGGTCTTCTTTCAAAGTTACTTGGTTTTCAGCAACAAGTGGGTTGTAAGTTCCAACTGTTTCGATGAAACGTCCGTCACGTGGTGAACGTGAATCTGCTACGTTGATACGGTAGAAAGGTTTTTTCTTAGAACCCATACGAGTCAAACGGATTTTAACTGCCATTTTTAAAGTCTCTTTTCTTATTTTTTATTTCGGTGAAATAGCTGAGCTATTTAGCACATGTTCTATTATAACAGATTTCTGACAGGTGTCAAGAAAAAAACTTGACAGACTATAAAATTTTTAAACCATTTAGAAATTTGTTAGAAGTAGGAAATAAATGTTTGAAAGAGGCTATCAGTGAATACTATTTTATACTCAATGAAAATCAAAGAGCAAACTAGGAAGCTAGCCGCAGGCTGTACTTAGGTACGGCAAGGCAAAGCTGACGTAGTTTGAATTTGATTTTCGAAGAGTATTAGAAACATTTTATAAAGACCATCAACTCAAACCCTTCATCTCTCCTGAACGAGATTTGGATGCTTGGCTCCTAAATCCCAAGCCTGTTCCCAAAAGAAACATGGAATTATTAACAAATGATTTACTAGCAGGAGATATCATTTTACTATGGAGAATCCAGTTTGGCACTTTTACCACCGAAACCTGGTTTCCTAAATACTTCGAGTACACTTATGGTATTGATACCCCTAAGCATCTAAAACTCTGGTAGAAAAAGGTTATACTGTCATTGAAACTGCTTCTGATTCACTTGATCATCTCAATGCTACTATGAAAAAGAATATTCTGAAAAGCAAGGGAATTACAGAACTATCTAAGATGAAGGATACAGATCTGGAACAAGCCCTTCATAACAACTTTTCAGAAGAAGAATTAGCAAGTCACTTTTCAATTCGTGGCTACAAATTGACTCCAAAGGGGGAGCAGATACTGAAACAGTACCAGGAAATTATCGACCGTCATCCAAAGAAGAATCTCTAATCAAGTGATTTTTGGTTGACTTCCTCTTAAACTGTCTTGTCACTAACATTTGAAATCCACTTCCTTTTAGGGTACAATGGTAGAAATGAATTTTTGAAAGGATCAGAATGAAAAAACTAGCAACCCTTCTTTTACTATCAACTATAGCCCTAGCTGGATGTAGTAGCATCCAACGCAGTCTGCGTGGTAATGACTATGTTGATTCCAGTCTTGCTGCTGAAGAAAGCTCCAAAGCAGCTGCCCAATCTGCCAAGGAGTTAAATGATGCTTTGACAAACGAGAATGCCAATTTTCCTCAACTTTCTAAGGAAGTTGCTGAAGACGAGGCTGAGGTGATTCTCCACACAAGCCAAGGTGATATTCGCATTAAGCTCTTCCCTAAACTGGCTCCTCTAGCAGTTGAAAACTTCCTCACTCATGCTAAAGAAGGCTACTATAACGGTATTACCTTCCACCGTGTCATCGATGGCTTCATGGTTCAAACTGGAGATCCAAAGGGGGACGGTACAGGTGGTCAGTCTATCTGGCATGACAAGGATAAAACAAAAGACAAGGGAACTGGTTTCAAAAACGAGATTACTCCTTATCTCTATAACATCCGTGGTGCTCTTTCTATGGCTAATACTGGTCAACCAAACACCAATGGCAGCCAGTTCTTCATCAACCAAAATTCTACAGATACCTCTGCTAAACTCCCTACAAGCAAGTATCCACAGAAAATTATCGAAGCCTACAAAGAAGGGGGAAACCCTAGTCTAGATGGCAAACACCCAGTCTTTGGCCAAGTGATTGACGGTATGGATGTTGTAGATAAGATTGCTAAAGCCGAAAAAGATGAAAAAGACAAGCCAACTACTGCTATCACAATCGACAGTATCGAAGTGGTGAAAGACTACGATTTTAAACTCAATGAAAATCAAAGAGCAAACTAGGAAACTAGCTACAGGCTGCTCAAAGCACTGCTTTGAGGTTGTGGATAGAACTGACGAAGTCAGTAACTATACATAAGGCAAGGCGACGTTGATACGGTTTGAATTTGATTTTCGAAGAGTATTAAATCTTAAAAATCTAAAAAATACAGTACCCACATACGGTACTGTATTTCTTTTATCCTCATTTTTAAGTTAGATTATTAAAATCCCAGATTTGGTCCATCCAGCCTTCATAGAAGTCTGGTTCGTGACAGACCATAAGAATAGATCCCTTATATTCTTTGAGAGCGCGTTTGAGTTCATCCTTGGCATCCACATCCAAATGGTTGGTCGGCTCGTCCAGCACTAAAACATTGTTTTCACGATTCATCAAGAGACAGAAACGAACCTTGGCTTGTTCCCCACCTGACAAGACCTGAATTTGACTTTCAATATGCTTGGTTGTCAAACCACAACGGGCAAGGGCTGCACGGACTTCTGCTTGATTGAGGGCTGGAAAGGCATTCCAGACAGCCTCTAGTGGTGTTTGGCGATTACCGCCTTCTACTTCCTGTTCAAAATAACCGAGTTCTAGGTAGTCACCACGTTCCACTTCCCCAGCGATTGGCGGAATAATGCCCAAGAGACTCTTCAAGAGAGTCGTTTTTCCAATACCATTAGCACCGATAATGGCAACCTTTTGATTGCGTTCAAAGGTAAGATTTAAAGGCTTGGTCAAAGGTCGGTCATAACCAATCTGCAAATCCTTGGCTTGGAAGATAAAGCGCCCTGGCGTACGAGCTGATTTGAAATCAAAGGATGGTTTTGGTTTCTCACTTTGGAGTTCGATAATATCCATCTTATCCAATTTCTTCTGACGGGACATGGCCATGTTTCGTGTTGCAACACGCGCTTTATTACGAGCGACGAAGTCCTTGAGGTCGGCAATCTCTTTCTGCTGACGTTCGTAGGCAGCTTCTAGCTGAGATTTCTTCATGGCATAGACTTCTTGGAACTGGTAGTAGTCACCAGAATAACGCGTCAGCTGTTGATTCTCTACATGGTAGACAATATTAATCACATCGTTCAGGAATGGAATATCGTGCGAAATAAGGACAAAGGCATTCTCATAGTTTTGGAGATAGCGCTTGAGCCAGTCAATATGCTCAGCATCCAAGTAGTTGGTTGGCTCGTCCAGAAGTAAGATATCAGGCTTTTCAAGGAGAAGCTTGGCCAAAAGCACTTTGGTTCTTTGCCCACCTGACAAAGAGGTTACATCCGTATCCATGCCAAAGTCCATGACACCAAGGGCACGCGCCACTTCATCAATCTTAGCATCCAAGGTGTAAAAATCACGACTCTCCAGACGGTCTTGGAGTTCACCCACTTCTTCCATGAGAGCATCAACATCCGCTCCGTCTTCAGCCATTTCCATATAGAGGTCATTGATACGGGCTTCAGCTTTGAATAGCTCATCAAAGGCTGTACGTAGAACATCACGAACAGATTGGCCTTCAGCAAGAACGGAGTGCTGGTCTAAGTAGCCTGCCGTCACATATTTGGACCACTCAACCTTTCCTTCGTCTGGCAACATCTTGCCAGTCACAATGCTCATAAAGGTTGATTTCCCTTCACCATTGGCACCGACTAGACCGATATGCTCTCCCTTGAGGAGACGGAAGGACACATCTTCAAAAATTGCACGGTCACCAAAACCGTGACTCAGATTTTTAACTTCTAAAATACTCATTTTAATTCCTTATCTTGTTTTTATGTAATTGTTTATAGAGGAGCCAAGCCAGATAGCCACCCAAGGTATTGGTCCACAAATCATCAATCTCAAAGACGCGATTGAAATCAAAGAAAAAGTCCAAGACCAACTGCGTACACTCGATTCCAAGACTCACTAGAAAACTGAAAAGAAGCACTCTTTTTGTTTTCCGCAAGTTTGGAAAGAGATAAAGGAGTTGAAAGATCAGAGGGAAGAGCAAGAAGACATTGAGGATATTTTGTAAAAAAATCCAACATAATTGTCCCATATCACTCACTTCACCCAGTTTCCAGAAAGAATTGAAAGGAGTCAAAAGAAAAACCAGGCGTCCAAGATGCTGAATACCTGGAGTTTCCACTCCCACGGGAGAATGTTCTTGAGGAGTAAAACAAAAGTAGATGATACAAATGCTATAGAAAATGACTCCCCAGACCAAAACATGATTATGAGTTTTTTTCATCATTACGGATTTACTGCTGTGACTGCTTTCTGACGGTCACGTTTCATTGTATTAGAACGCAATTGTCCACAAGCTGCATCAATATCAGTACCATGCTCTTGACGAACAACACAGTTAACCCCTTTTTTCTTAAGTGTATCATAGAAGGCCATGACGCGCTCTTTAGGACTACGGCTATATTGGTCATGCTCACTAACTGGGTTATAAGGAATCAAGTTTACATAAGACAATTTCTTGATATTCTTGAGCAATTCAGCCAATTCCAAGGCTTGTTCTACACCATCATTGACTTCATTGAGCATGATATACTCAAAGGTCACACGACGATTGGTTGTTTCGATGTAGTACTCAATAGCAGCAAAGAGTTTTTCAATCGGAAAGGCACGGTTAATCTTCATGATGCTTGAACGAAGTTCATTGTTAGGTGCATGAAGAGAAACGGCAAGATTGACCTGAACACCTTCATTAGCAAAATCACGAATTTTATGTGCCAAACCTGAGGTTGAAACCGTAATGTGACGAGCTCCGATTGCCATTCCCTTGTCATCGTTGATAGTACGAACGAAATTCAAGACATTGTTGTAGTTATCAAAAGGCTCACCGATACCCATGACAACGATATGGCTGACGCGTTCGTCCTGACCACGCTCATCAAAGTATTTCTGAACCAGCATGATTTGCGCTACGATTTCACCGTTATTGAGGTCGCGTTGTTTCTTAATCAAACCAGAGGCACAGAAGGTACAACCGATATTACAGCCAACCTGAGTGGTCACACAGACTGACAAACCATAGTGTTGACGCATGAGTACTGTCTCAATCAGCATTCCATCTGGCAATTCAAAAAGATATTTAACTGTCCCATCAGCAGACTCTTGAACGATACGTTGTTTCAAGGGATTGACCACAAACTGGTCATTAAGCTTAGCAATCAAATCCTTGGAAAGGTTAGTCATCTCTTCAAATGACTGGACACGTTTACGGTAAAGCCATTCCCAGATTTGATCTGCACGGAATTTCTTTTCTCCCTGCTCCAAAACCCATTCCTGCATGGTTTGACGTGTTAAACTATAAATTGACGGTTTCATTTCTTCTCCTTATTCTCTACTCACTTCTGACGAATGACAAAATGACGTTGCCCCTTGTCCTCTTTCTGAGAATGCTGGTCTTTCTGACGACGTCTATTTTTCTTATCTGCATTCGGTTTTCGTTTGGTTTGAGCCTGTTTCTTTCCTTTTCTAGAAGACGATTCTTCTTCCTTCTTACGCATTTTCTTGTCAAATGATGCTCGCTTAGGGGCTTCATTTTCTAAGACAAAATAGGCACAACCATAACTACAATACTCTAAAAGGTAGTCTTGTAAACGACTGATTTTTTCAAGTTTTTCTTCTGTTCGGTCATCCTTGTAAAAACCTCGTAGGCGAAGCTGTTCATTACTCCAGTCCCCCACGATATAATCAAACTTAGTTAAGACTTCTGAAAAACGCTGATTAAAAGCCGTCACATCGAAGGCATCCTTGATATTTTCAACCAAGGAAAAAGCTATCCCTTCCGTTTCGACCTTGTCCCCGTGTAAATGAAACTCAGGACCAGGAAACTTGTTATAGTTGTATAATTCAGGTGCAATTTCTTTTCGCATAGATATCCTTTTTTCACGATTACTTAATACTTTATTCTACCATAATTTCTAGCAGTTAGCACGTTTCTCATAAAAATGAAAAAAGTCTGACGATTTTGTCAGACCAAAATAATATAACCTTAAAAAGAGAAGAACAATTCTTCCCTCCAACTATCATTATTTAGCAGCTGCGTACAATTCATCTACTTTATTCCAGTTGATCACTGAGAAGAAAGCTTTGATGTAGTCAGGACGCACGTTGCGGTATTTCACGTAGTAAGCATGTTCCCAAACGTCCAAGCCCAAGATTGGTTTTTTACCTTCTGAGATTGGTGTGTCTTGGTTTGCTGTTGAAGTCACTTCAAGCTTCCCTTCTTTGTTGACAACCAACCATGCCCATCCAGAACCAAAACGAGTTGTTGCTGCTGCAGTGAAGGCTGCTTGGAACTCTTCAAATGAACCAAATGTTGCATCGATTGCTGCTGCAAGTTCTGCTGATGGAGCTGTTTTTTCAGGAGTCATCAATTCCCAGAAAAGAGCGTGATTCAAGTGCCCACCACCATTGTTGATAAGTGCTTGACGGATATCAGCTGGGATAGATTCTACATCAGCAAGCAAGGCTTCAAGGTCTTCACCAATTTCAGGGTGTTTTTCAAGAGCTGCATTGGCATTGTTGACATAAGTTTGATGGTGTTTGTCATGGTGCAAGTGCATTGTTTCCGCATCGATGTATGGTTCCAAAGCGTCGTATGCATATGGAAGATCTGGTAAGATAATAGCCATCTGTAATACCTCTTTTTCTTTCTATATGAAAATGATAACGCAAACATTCACTTTTTTCAAGTTTTTTGCTTATAGATAAGGAAATCACTGAAATACTTTCTAATAATACTCTTCGAAAATCTCTTCAAACCACGTCAGCGTCGCCTTGCCGTAGGTATGGTTACTGACTTCGTCAGTTCTATCCACAACCTCAAAACAGTGTTTTGAGCTGACTTCGTCAGTTCTATCCACAACCTCAAAACAGTGTTTTGAGCTGACTTCGTCAGTTTCCTCCGCAACCTCAAAGCAGTGCTTTGAGCAACCTGCGGCTAGTTTCCTCTTTAATTTTCATTGAGTATAAAATAAGCAAATCAGTAAGAAACCCACGACAAGATAATCCTGACGCGGGTTAAATTTTTTTCAGATAGTATCGTATATTGAAATAAGATTTGAACAAATTAATTATCAAAATAAAATTAATTTCTAGAAATGTTTTAGCATCCGTAGTGTACTATTCCAGTTTCAATCTATTATATCAATTGATCTGACTAGCAATCTGTAGGAGCGCCTTTTCAAAAAGGAAACCTTTTTCATAAAGACCTGTTTTAATCTGATAGTCAGTCTCAATCAAATAAGAAATAGCTTGCTTCAGAAAGCTCAAGGAAAGTCCTCGCGAATCTCTCAGCGCAAACTTGATTTGATAGGGATTAGGAGTGCGTCCTAGATAGCCACCTAGACTACTTGCAATCTGCGCTTCTGTTTGCCCAGACTCCGACAAAATCTTCACCTGAGTAAAAGTCCGAAATTGTCCTAACATAACAGCTATGAGCTTAATTTCGTCTTCCCCTTGCAAGGTCAAGTCTCTAACCAAGTCGCGCGCTTGATCCATCTTTTTAGTCAGAATAAACTGAGTCAAATCAAAAATATTGTCCTGCAAAGTCTTGGGGATAGCATTGACAATATCCTCTTCCTCGATAACAGAATCCGCCTTATAGGACTGTAAAAAGAGGAGATTTTTCTGGATTTCGCTAAATTGAAACCCCGACTTTACAAGGAGATTTTCAAAAGAATGATTGGCAAACTGCAGACCTTGTTTCTGACTCCACTTTTGGAAGTACTGGCGCAGTTCTAGTTCTTTGGCTTCTACTGCATCAAAAACCTTGGCATCACGCTTAAGTAATTTAACCAACCGTCTTTTGCTATCCATTTTTCCTTCTGCAAAGATTAGCAACTTGGTTGTTGGAGAAGGATTATCAAGATATTCCTCAAACGACTTAAGCTCATCATCTGTCAAAAAGCGCTTTTTAGCAGTTGTGATATCGACAAAATGATCCAATATCACGATTTTCTCATCCGCAAAGAAAGGAAGGCTGACCAACTCCAGTTCTACATCTTTGTAAACTACTTCTTTCATATCAAAGTAGGCAAAGTTGAGGTCAGCAGAATCATAGCCAATCTGTTTCAACACTTGACTCTTCATCACTTCAAACTGACCCTGATCTGTCCCTGTAAAAAGGCTCAGACTAGGTAAATTTGATAAAGTCAACTTCTGACTTTCTTCAATGGCTAACATCTTCTCTCCTTTCTTCTGACTTTTTAGTTCATTTAATCGATATAGCGTAATTTCCCACGGAAATCTTCTAAGCTCTCGTACCCTTTTTCCGCCATGATTGCTTTTAGTTCATTGGTAATACGTTCAAAAGAACCGACGCCTTCTTTGTGAAGGGTGGTTCCCACCTGCACCATACTTGCTCCACAGAGGATATGTTCAAAGGCATCACGACCAGTCAAAACGCCACCTGTTCCGATGATTTGGATTTGAGGATTTAAGCGTTGATAAAAGGCGTGAACATTGGCTAGAGCAGTCGGTTTAATGTATTCTCCACCAATTCCACCAAAACCATTTTTAGGACGAAGAACGACAGACTCGTCTTCTATATAGAGGCCGTTCCCGATAGAGTTAACACAGTTGACAAACTTGAGCGGGTATTTGTTGAAAATCGCTGCTGCCTGGTCAAAGTGAACAATGTCAAAATATGGTGGGAGCTTGATTCCAAGAGGTTTGGTAAAGTAGGCAAATACCTCTGACAAGATACGGTCTGTTGTCTCAAAATCATAGGCAATCTGAGGTTTACCTGGAACATTTGGGCAAGAAAGATTTAGCTCAGTCAGACCACGGAAGTTACTCTCTTGGACTTTTTTCAAGATAGTATGGGTTTCCTCTGGAGACATTCCAACTAGAGATAAGAAGAAAGTTCGGTTTGGCTCTTTTTCCTGTAAATCCAAAAGATAGTCCAAATAGTAGTCTAAGCCATTATTTGGCAAGCCCATAGAGTTGATGGAACCAAGTGGAACATCTTGATAGCGTGGCTCAGGATTCCCCTGACGGAAGTCCAAGGTCGCTGTCTTAGTGACAAAGGTTCCTGCCGCTGAGTTTTTAACTCCTTCTAACTCTGCTATCGTCATACAAGCCACACCTGCTGCATTCATCAAACAATTGTCAAACTCAAAACCAGCAATTTGTGTTTTCGTTGATACCATGATTCTAATCCTCCAGATTCCTTTTATTGCTAATATTATACCATATTTTCATATTTTCTCTTTGAGAAAGATATTTCAAAGAAAAAAGTTCGTATTTTATGAATTAAAGAAAAATCTGAACCGAATTGATAGAATTTTTAGAAAATTTTTGTTTTTCTCTTTACAGTTAAAAAAAATTCTGCTATAATGACACACATAATTAAATTAGAATTTAAGGAGAACAATATGACATCTGCTAAAGAATATATCCAAAGCGTGTTTGAAACTGTAAAAGCTCGTAACGGGCACGAGGCTGAGTTCCTCCAAGCTGTTGAAGAATTTTTCAACACTTTGGAACCTGTATTTGAAAAACATCCTGAGTATATCGAAGAAAATATCTTGGCACGTATTACTGAGCCAGAGCGCGTGATTTCTTTCCGTGTTCCTTGGGTTGACCGTGATGGAAACATTCAAGTAAACCGTGGTTACCGTGTTCAATTCAACTCAGCTGTTGGACCATACAAAGGCGGACTTCGTTTCCACCCAACTGTAAACCAAGGGATTTTGAAATTCCTCGGATTTGAACAAATCTTTAAAAACGTCTTGACTGGACTTCCAATCGGTGGAGGAAAAGGTGGATCAGACTTCGATCCTAAAGGTAAAACAGATGCTGAAGTGATGCGCTTCTGCCAAAGCTTCATGACTGAATTGCAAAAACACATCGGACCATCACTTGACGTACCTGCTGGTGATATCGGTGTTGGTGGACGTGAAATTGGTTACCTTTACGGTCAATACAAACGCCTTAACCAATTTGATGCTGGTGTCTTGACTGGTAAACCTCTTGGATTTGGTGGTAGCTTGATTCGTCCAGAAGCAACTGGTTACGGTTTGGTTTACTACACTGAGGAAATGCTTAAAGCTAACGGCAACAGCTTTGCTGGTAAGAAAGTGGTCATTTCAGGTTCTGGTAACGTTGCCCAATACGCTCTTCAAAAAGCGACTGAACTCGGTGCAACTGTTATCTCTGTTTCTGACTCAAATGGTTATGTCATCGATGAAAACGGTATCGACTTTGATCTTTTAGTAGATGTTAAAGAAAAACGTCGTGCTCGTTTGACTGAGTATGCTGCTGAAAAAGCAACTGCAAGCTACCACGAAGGTTCTGTATGGACTTACGCTGGAAACTATGATATTGCGCTTCCATGTGCTACTCAAAACGAAATTAACGGTGAAGCAGCTAAACGTTTGGTTGCTCAAGGCGTTATCTGTGTATCTGAAGGTGCCAACATGCCAAGCGACCTTGATGCCATCAAAGTTTACAAAGAAAATGGTATCTTCTACGGACCTGCCAAAGCTGCCAACGCTGGTGGTGTAGCCGTTTCAGCCCTCGAAATGAGCCAAAACAGCCTTCGCCTCTCATGGACTCGTGAAGAAGTTGATGGACGTCTCAAAGATATCATGACAAACATCTTCAACACAGCTAAAACAACTTCAAAAACATATGGTCTTGATAAAGACTACCTCGCAGGAGCTAACATTGCTGCCTTTGAAAATGTAGCAAATGCTATGATTGCACAAGGTATTGTTTAAGAATTACCAAGAGACTGGGGCAATAGTCCCTTACTCATTGTGTAAGCAATAGACTAAGGATACCCTTAGCGATATTTATACATATTATACCATGAATTTTACAAACGATAAAAGAGGCTGGGCAAAAACCCACTTCTAACTATCAAAAAACGAGCATCTCCAACTACGGAAATGCTCGTTTTTTATATAGTCATTTAGTTTTATAGTGTATTGAAATGAGATATGAACAAATTGATTAGGAAAGTCAAATTAATTTCTAGAAATGTTTTAGCAGTCGCTGTGTACTATTGCAGTTTCAATCTACTATAAAAAAGCACTCCAAACATTCAAAAATATTTGGGACTTCCCTTAATAAATCCGTCACTTTCTTTTTCAAGATAGCCCAAGCTTGCTCAATAGGCTTCAAATCTGGCGAATAAGGTGGTAGAAGTAAGAAAAAGTGTTTATTTTGGATACGGAGTTCATCCAAAATGTTTTTGGGATGAAAACTTGCATTGTCCATGACAATGATATGAGGTGTCTTCAAAGCAGGTAGGAGTTGCGTTTTGAACCATTCTACAAAGAAGTCATTCGTCATACTTTCCTTGTAAATCATGGGAGCTATAAACTCTCCGTCTACTTGTCCTGAAACAATTGAAGTCCGCTCAAAACGCCGTCCGCTAATCTTTTCATAGACTTTCTCCCCTCTAGGAGCTCGTGCATAGGGACGATAGAGGTAGCGATCGATTCCCGTTTCGTCAATATAAACAAGTGCTAGATGCTTTAAACTATTAAAATTTTTAAGAAATAAAGCTACTTTTTCTGGGTCTTGTTCATAGTAGGTGTGGTTCTTTTTTTCGAGTGTAGCCCATAGCTTTAAGAGCATAGTGGATAGTAGTTGGATGACAGTCAAATTCAGAAGCTATTTCAGTCAAATAAGCGTCTGGATTGTCAGTAAGATAGTTTTTAAGTCTATCTCTATCAACCTTTCTTGGTTTTGTTCCTTTTACTTGATGGTTTAATTCTCCTGTTTTCTCTTTTAGCTTTAACCAGCCATAAATGGTATTACGTGAGATTTGGAAAATGTGTGATGCTTCTGTGATACTACCTGTTCGCTCACAATAAGCGAGAACTTTTTTACGAAAATCTATTGAATAGGCCATAAGAAAATTATACCACATTATGTACTGTTTTTGGTTCAGTTTACTATATTTTTGGCGTGCGCAGAGTGCATGTCAGAGGTAAACAAGCTGTCGCAACAGAGATAGGATTCATCTTCATGATCATGAATATCACTAATACTCAACGAGAATCAAAGAGCAAACTAGCCACAGGCTATACTTGAGTAAGATAAGGCGACGTTGACGAGATTTGAAGAGATTTTCGAAGAGTATAAATTGGCCAAGAATCTAGCCTCTAAAACATCCACTATTCAAAAACCACACAATGTTTCTTTCAGCTTGATTGGATTCAAGACTGGAATCACTGTGTGGTTTTATTTAGAAGCGAGTTTTTGCCCAACCTCCCTCCTTATAAAACTTTCGCAGAAGTACGACTGATCTCTTCCACTTGAATATTTTCAGCTTCAAATTTTTGCTTTAAGGCTGTTAAATCAACTGAACCATCAATTTGAACTTCAATAATCACCTTACCATCCTTACGTGGGATATTTACTGTATGGGAGATATTCAAATTTTCTTCAACGATTAGAGAAACAATCTTACCAAGAACTCCGACTTCATCTTCTGTAACGAAGCGCACCCGAATTCCTTCTTCTCCATAGCCAGCAATTTCAAGAAAGGCTTGGAAAACGTCACGGTCAGTAATAACTCCGTATACTTGATGGTTATCAACTACAGGAAGAATACCAATCTTATTTTTCAACATCAAATAAGTTGCATCCTCAAGACTTGCATAGCCTGAAACAGTGACAACATCGCGAATCATAACATCTTTTACTTTTGTCTTATTTAGAAGATAATTCATCTCATAGATAGAAAGACTTGTTGCTTTTGATGGACTTGCTTGGGCAATTGTTCCCTCTGTCACCAAACCAACCAATTGATCATTTTCGATAACAGGCAAGCGGTGTAATCCTTGCTCTCTCATCAAATCTGCTGCATGAGATACTGTTGTATCTGGACTAATATAAACTACCTTGCGGGTCATAAAATCTTTAACTGCCATGAGACTTCTCCTTTTCTATTCTTATCCCTATTATACAATCTTTTTGTAAATCTATCAAACGCTTACATTTCTTTTTCAAAATTCAGAAAAGTATGAATAAGCTAGCAAAAAGAGCTCTAAAATCGAGCTCTGTGAATGAAGGGTAGACACACCTCATTCTGTTCCGTTTCAATGATTAGAAGCTAACCTTCCAGTGCAGATGAGAATTGGTTCACAGTCTCTATCTGCCGACTAAAAAGGTCCCCCGGACTATTAATGAAGATTACTTCGTAATCATCATCTACCGACTAAAACAATCCACTGGATTGTTTTAGCCACCTAGATATGCTTTTCTGACTTCTTCTGATGAGGCGAGTTCTTTTCCTGTTCCTGATAGGACGATTTTTCCTGTTTCCAGTACATAGCCTCGGTCAGAGATTGCGAGTGCCTTATTGGCATTTTGTTCAATCAATAGGACGGTTGTCCCTTGTTTCTGGATATCTTGAATAATATCAAAAATCTCTTGGATAAAGATTGGGGCAAGTCCCATTGATGGTTCATCTAAAAGAAGAAGTTTTGGTGTTGACATAAGAGCACGTCCCATGGCAAGCATTTGTTGTTCCCCTCCTGAAAGAGTAGCTGCATCTTGGTTCTTGCGTTCTTCAAGACGTGGGAAACGTGAAAAGACCTTCTTCAAGTTAGCTTGATTTTCTTCACGATTTTTCTTTAAGAAAGCACCCATTTCTAGATTTTCCATAACTGTCAATCCAGGGAAGACGTGGCGTCCTTCTGGTACTTGTGAAAGTCCACCTGCCACGATTTTTTGAGCTGGCATTTTTTGGATTTCTTGACCTAAAAATTCAATCTTTCCTGAGCTTGGTCGAACTAGACCTGACAAAGTACGGAGAATAGTTGTCTTACCAGCACCATTGGCACCGATAAGGGAAACAACTTCTCCTTCATTAACTTCAAAGCTTACATCACGGACTGCTTGGATCATGCCGTAATGCACAGAAAGATTATCAACTTTTAACATAGACATTAGGCTTCACCTCCTAGATAAGCTTCAATAACACGTTTATTGGTCTTAATTTCGTCTGGAGTTCCCTGAGCAATCAAACGACCGTATTCAAGTACGTAGATACGTTCTGTTACTTCCATAACCAGATTCATATCGTGTTCAATCAGCATGATCGTAATCTTAAATTCATCTTTGATACGACGAATTAACTCAGTCAATTCAGCTGTCTCCTGCGGGTTCATACCTGCGGCTGGTTCATCTAAAAAGAGAATTTTAGGTTCTGTAGCGAGGGCACGAACAATTTCCAAACGACGTTGTTGTCCGTAGGCAAGATTTTTAGCAAGAGTTTCTGCATCACCATCTAAATCAAAGATTTTCAGCAATTCCAAAGCTTTAGCCTTTAATTCTTTTTCACTCTTGTAAAAAACTGGTAAGCGTAAGAAACTAGCAAAAACATGTTGCTTGTGATGGTTGCCAAAGGCAATCAAAACATTGTCCAAAACGGTTAAATCTTTAAAAAGACGGATATTTTGAAAAGTACGTCCAAGTCCCAAAGAAGCAATCTTATAAGGTGCCTTTCCATTCAAAAGATGACCATCAAGGGTAACTGTTCCCTCACTTGGTTCATAAACACCCGTCAAGAGGTTGAAAAGAGTGGTTTTACCAGCTCCGTTTGGACCGATTAGTCCAACCAATTCCCCTTCGTTCAATTCAAGAGTCACATCTCCAACAGCTGTTAGACCGCCAAAATGTTTGGTTAACTGTTTTACTTCAAGTAATGCCATTAGTTTTGTTCCTCCTTCTTAGATTTTTTAAAGAAACGTGATAGGCTCAATTCCCATGTTCCAAGGAGTCCACCTGGTCTGAAAATCATTACCAATACCAAGGCCAAAGCATAAATAATCATACGCACGCTAGCAACATCTTGGAGAAGCATATTCAAAATTCCCAGAACAATCGCTGAAACAATAGCACCTGTAATAGAACCAAGTCCACCAAATACTACAATGATCAAAACGTTGATTGAGTTGATAAAGGTGTAATCTTTTGGTACAACTGAACCGATAAATCCTGCCTGAAGTGATCCTGCAATACTTGCAGTAATGGCACCAAATACGAAAGCGATGATTTTAATCTTAGTCGTATTAACCCCAACTGACTCAGCAGCGATTTCATCCTCACGAACAGAGAGGGTTGAACGACCAATTGGACTACGCAAGAAGTTCAAGGTTGCAATGGTTGTAATCACGACAAATAAGTAAACCATTTGCCAAGTTGTAAAGTTTGGAATTCCCAAGATACCTGCCGCACCATTTGTAAGACTTCCACCATTGATGATAAAGATACGGATAATTTCAGAAACACCTAGAGTCGCTACCGCAAGATAGTCCCCCTTCAAACGTAAGGTTGGAATGCCGACAAGCAAGGCAACCGCTCCTGAAAGCAAAGCCCCTACCAGCATGGCTCCAAAGAAGGCACCGTAGGTTGGTGATTTAGATCCAATAATAGCTGCTGCATAGGCACCAATCGCCATGAAACCAGCATGACCAAGTGAAAATTGTCCTGAAAAACCAACGATTAAGTTGAGACCAACAGCCAAAATAATATTAATTCCAATTTGTTGTAAAATCTGTACATAGAATAGGTTAAGTACTCCGACTGAAACCAGTACACTAATCAAGCCATAGCCAGCTAACAAAAGGAGTAACCATAGAATATTAACTTTTAAATTTTCTTTCATCGTTTACACCTTCTCTTTCACATTTTTACCAAGGATACCAGCTGGGCGGACAATCAAGATTAACAACAAGATTCCATAAACAATGGCATCACGGAAATCTGACATTCCAAAAGCTGTCGCAAAGGTTTCCAATAGACCAATTACAAAGCCACCGAGAGCCGCACCAGGAATGATTCCGATACCACCAAGTACTGCGGCAACGAAAGACTTAAGACCTGGAGTAACCCCCATCAAAGGCTCAAGAGAGTTATAATAGAGGGCAATCAGAACACCTGCCGCACCCGCAAGAGCTGAACCCAAAGCAAAGGTAAAGCTGATAGTACGGTTTACATTGATCCCCATCAATTGTGCCGCATCACTATCTACAGATACTGCACGCATTGCTTTCCCCATCTTAGTCTTTTGGACAATGACTTGTAACAAAATCATCAAAATCAAGGAAATCGCCAAAATCATTAACTGTACATTCGTTAAGCTAATTGGTCCCAAATCATAGCGAACTGTTTGAATCGCTTGAGGGAAGGCACGGGTATTGGCACCAACCAGATAGACCATGCCATACTCCAGTAGAAAAGAAACCCCAATAGCCGTAATCAAAACAGCAATACGAGTAGAGTGGCGCAAAGGTCGGTAAGCAAGAAACTCAATCACGACACCAAGAATGGCTGTCGCTAGCATAGCTACAATAAGCGCTATAAAGAAATTCATTTGAAAAGAATTAATCAAGAAATAACCGATAAAGGCTCCCATCATATAAATATCACCATGGGCGAAGTTGATGAGCTTGATAATCCCGTAAACCATGGTATACCCTAGAGCTAACAGTGCATAAACACTACCTAGAATCAAACCATTTACTAGTTGTTGGAGCATAAGATTCACTCTTTCTATTTATAATTTCGAGGGTTTTCCCTCACTTTTTGATAGGTTCTTAAACATCGAAACAGGGAGTGAGTCAAAGGCTCATTCCCTATTTCAACATTTTTCTATTATGGTTTTACAACCTCTGCTGCTTCAACCTTACCATTGTTCATAGTCATCATGTAAGCAGTTTTGACTGTGTTGTGGTCTGCATCGAAGCTTGTTTTACCAGTTACACCTTCAAAGTCTTTTGTTTTAGCAAGATTATCCTTGATTTCACCTGAGTTTTTAGCACCTTTTGCTGCGTTTGCTACAAGGTAAACTGAATCATAAGCCAAGGCTGCAAATGTTGAAGGCTCTTCATTGTACTTAGCACGATAAGCATCAAGGAAGGCTTTGGCTTTAGCTGAAACTTCTACAGTAGTTGAGAAGCCTGAGATAAAGTAGATGTTTGATGCTTTTTCAGCAGTTGCTTGTTGTACAAACTCTTCACCGTTGAATCCATCACCACCAACAATTGGTTTGTCAATTCCCATACCACGAGCTTGGTTTACAATTTTACCAGCTTCAGTGTAGTAACCAGGAAGAACGATCGCATCAAAGTCTTTCCCTTTCATTTTTGTAAGGGCTGCTTGGAAGTCTGTGTCGCCTGCTACGAAAGTTTCATCTGCAACAATCTCACCCTTGTATGATTCGCGGAAAGATTTAGCAATACCTTTAGCATAGTCACTGGCATTATCAGTGTAAAGAACAACTTTCTTAGCATTTAATTTCTCAGAAACATAGTTTGAGATAATTTTTCCTTGGAAGCTATCTTGGAAAGTTCCGATAAAGAGGTAATCTTGACCTTTAGTCAATCCATCTTGAGTCGCACTTGGCGAAATCAATGGGACACCTGCTTTTGTAGCATTCGCTACCGCAGCTGCAGTTGCACCAGATGTCGCAGGTCCTACGATTGCTGATACTTTAGATTGGGTTACAAGGTTAGTTGTTACTGAAGCAGCCTCTGCTGTTTCAGACTTGTTATCTTTATCGACTACTTCGATTTGTTTTCCATCGATACCACCTGCTGCATTGATTTCATCAACGGCAAGTTGGGCACCTTTTTGTTCAGATGTCCCGTAGGCTGCTACGGCACCAGTTTCTTCAAAGTTAAATCCGATTTTGATTGTCTTTTCATCTACTGAGTTACCAGCAGCATTTGACGCTCCAGACTTCACTTCTCCACAGGCCGCAAGAAGTGCTACACTTGCAAGCGCCACAAACGATAGGGCAAATTTTTTCTTCATCTTTTTTATCTCCTTATTTCTTAAATAAATAGCATGTTAAGAATATACCGAATTATCAGAAAATTGTCAATACTTTTCTTGAACTTTTTCGATGATAACGTTTTCCTCTCGATAAAGATTGCCCACAAAGGGTGTTTCCAGCTCTTGAATATGACAAGCTCTAACTTTTTTAATAAATTTTTCCTTGCTCAAGCGCCCGACCAATTGCTCCACTTCTTGAGTTGGAACATAGAGTTGTAAGTAACGATGTTTTTTAGAATGGTAACAAATATCACCGTATTCCTGTAGTTTTTTTACATCTCGATTGTAATAAAGATAGACAATTAATCCAGAGCGTTCTGCTTTTTCAAACATAATAAATCCTCTTCCTAAGAAATCTCTCCCCATTATACCAAAAAAAGCAAACCCCGTCGAGTTTGCCTTCTTTCATCATTAGTTCAATGAATTGTTGGCCATGATTTCATCAATAAAGCCATATTCAAGTGTTTCTTGGGCACTCATCCAGTTATCACGTTCTGCATCTGCGTGGACTTTTTCGATTGACTGACCTGAATTTTCAGCCAAGATTTTTTCCAAGGTGTTACGAGTTTTAAGCAAGTGTTCTGCAGCGATAGCCATATCGGTTTGTTGAGTACCACCACCTGTACCACCCATTGGTTGGTGAATCATGTATTCAGCATTGGGAAGCATGAAGCGTTTGCCTTTTGCTCCACTTGATGCGATGACAGTACCCATAGATGCTGCCATACCCATAACGATAGTTTGGACATCCGCTTTGATAAAGTTCATGGTATCAACGATTGCCAAACCAGCTGAAACGGAACCACCAGGTGTGTTGACATAAAGGTAAATATCTTTTGTACTATCTTGTGCATCCAAGAAAAGCAATTGAGCAATAACTGAGTTGGCCATGTTGTCTTCAACTGGACCTGTCAGCATGATGATGCGGTCTTTGAGAAGACGTGAGTAAATATCGTAAGAACGTTCTCCACGGCTTGTTTGTTCAATAACTACAGGAATCATTCATTTCTCCTTTTGAGTTTTATTTTTGTTGGTCAAATGACTGAAGATAAGACTATTATAATATCTAGGTCAAAAAGGGCAAATTTCTATTTCTAACAAATTTTTAAATTAAATACTAAAAATTATTTTTTCCAATTAGAAGGAGAAAATCCAACATACTTTCTCCCTTTATACTCTAAATGTTCCAATTTTCCAACGATATCTTGTTCTCTTTTATTTATAGTATAGGGAAATCGAATCACTTTATCACTTAGTAAATCGTTTATTTCTTGTTCAGAAAATTCATGATTACCCCATTTATGTTTAAAACGAACTTTCTCCCCATTCCAAACACCAACGACATAATGGTTGCTATTACTACGTTGCCATTCATATGATTCATCTAGATAATCATCCATGGCTTCATTAACTAAATCATCGTAAGCCTCGGCAAGATTTTCCTCTACACCTAAAATATCTTCCCAATCAATTCCCATGTCAAATTTCTCTCTTCTTTATTCTTATTTCGTACCGAACAAGCGGTCCCCAGCATCTCCAAGTCCTGGAACGATATAACCGTGTTCGTTCAAA
Source organism: Streptococcus mitis (assembly GCF_003944325.1). Classification (GTDB taxonomy): domain Bacteria; phylum Bacillota; class Bacilli; order Lactobacillales; family Streptococcaceae; genus Streptococcus; species Streptococcus mitis_CW. The sequence goes on from NZ_RJPX01000005.1 coordinate 23,471, forward strand.
CGTTCATCCAAGGCTGCTGTAAAGATTTCTACATCTGGATGAGCTTCTTGGAGGGCTTTTACACCTTCTGGAGCAGATACAAGGCAGACAAATTTGATATTTGATGCGCCACGTTTTTTAAGGGAATCAACAGCCAAGATTGCTGAGCCACCTGTTGCCAACATTGGGTCTACGACAAAAATTTGACGTTGGTCAATATCTTCAGGCAATTTCACCAAGTACTCAACTGGTTGAAGGGTTTCTTCATCACGGTACATACCAATGTGACCAACTTTAGCAGCTGGAACCAAGCTCAAGAGACCATCAACCATCCCGATACCTGCGCGCAAGATTGGAACGATGGCCAATTTCTTACCTGCCAATTGTTTTTGAACTGTTTTTGTAATTGGTGTTTCGATTTCCACATCTTCTAGTGGAAGATCACGAAGTACTTCATACCCCATCAACATTGCAATCTCATCTACTAGCTCACGGAAAGCTTTTGTAGAAGTATCTGTACGACGCAAGATTGACAATTTGTGTTGAATTAGTGGATGATTAATAACTTCAATTTTTCCCATTTTTGGAATTCCTTCTTTCAATTTATTCTTCTTATTATACCAAAAAACGGTTTAAAAATCTTTCTAAACCATTTATTTTTGATAATTTTTACATTAAATCTGCCTCTTTAAGAGCTTCCTGTACGGTCTCAAGTGGTAAATGGGTCAATTCTGTCCCTTTTTCTTGATAAAGGTATTGGGCATAGTCGTCCATTCGGTACTGGTTGATATAAACCACGCGCTTACAACCGACCTGAAGCAATTGTTTCGTGCAATTCAGACAAGGAAAATGCGTCACATAGGCTGTAAAGCCTTTAGGAACACCACGTTCAGCACCTTGAAGGATAGCATTGACCTCAGCGTGAAGGGTGCGAACACAGTGGCCTTCAATAACCAAACATTCGTGATCAATACAATGCTCGGTTCCTGACACCGAACCATTGTAACCAGTGGAAATTACCTTATTATCCTTAACCAGAATCGCACCCACTTTGGCACGTTTACAAGTGGATCGATTGGCAATTAGTAGGGCTTGGGCTGCAAAATACTCATCCCATGCTAGTCTTTTTTCAGTCATATCTTTTCTCCTTTTTCTCTATTTTTTAAAAAATGGTAACCGTAAATCCGCAATCTTTTCAGCAGGTACCTTCATGCCATCCTTGATCCATTTTAGAAGGACAGAGACGATAGCCGAGCTCCAGAAGGAATGAAGATAAGAGCTGACACCTTTTGATTTTCCATGGTATTTCTCTAGAAATTCCTGCATAGCTTGGACAAAGATTTTTTCCAGATGGTAATCCAAGGCCAGTTGAATCACTCTGGCTTCCTTTCTTGCCTCTCGGAAAAGGTGAACCCAGACCAAATAGAGGTCTGTCTTTAAATCATAATGATGTAGCTGTTCCATGATATTGTGGACAGTTCGTTTGAAGACGCTTTCTAAAATCTCCTCTTTGGAATCATAATTGCGATAAAAGGCCGCACGCGAAACGCCTGCACGTTTGACCAATTCAGAAATACTAATCTTGGTCAAGTCCTTTTTTTCCAAGAGTTGCAAGAGGGCTGTTTCAATGGCTTCTCTGGTTAGTAAATTAGATTCTTGATTTGATTTTCTGAGATTTTCAAGAGATTTTTCAGAGATTCTACGTTCAGACATAACATTTTCTTTCTACTTGTCACAACAGACAGATGAGGCTTTTGTTTCAAGGGCTTTCATGATATAATTGTAAAAAAAGACAGAACCTTTGTCAATGTATAAATGGCAAAGATGGAGAATTTCTATGACTTGGAAGATTATTGCTGACTCTGGTTGTGATTATCGTCAACTGGCAAGACCAGCTATCGATACAACCTTTGTAAGCGTCCCCTTAACCATTCAAATAGCTGATCAGGTCTTTGTTGATGATGCCAATCTTGACATTGACCAAATGATGGAAACTATGTATGCAACCGCAGAAGCTTCAAAATCAGCTTGTCCAAGCCCAGATGATTATTTGCGAGCATTTGAAGGTGCCAAAAACATTTTCCTAGTAACCATCACTGGCACTCTTTCTGGTAGTCACAATAGTGCTCAACTGGCCAAGAATATTTATCTTGAAGACCATCCTGATACTAAGATTCATGTGATTGATAGTTTGTCTGCTGGCGGGGAAGTTGACTTGCTCGTAGAAAAATTAAATGACTTGATTGACCAGGGCCTATCTTTTGAAGAAGTGGTTGAAGCTATCACAGCTTATCAAGAAAAAACCAAGTTGCTTTTTGTTCTAGCAAAGGTCGATAACTTGGTTAAAAACGGCCGTTTGAGTAAGCTTATCGGAACTGTTGTTGGTCTCCTTAACATTCGCATGGTTGGGGAAGCTAGTGAAACTGGAACCCTCGAATTGCTACAAAAAGCAAGAGGTCCAAAGAAAGCAGTTCAAGCAGCCTATGAAGAGTTGGTGAAGGCTGGATATGCTGGTGGCCGTATTGTCATGGCCCAACGCAATAACGAGAAATGTTGCCAACAGCTTTCAGACCGAATCCGTGAAACCTTCCCACAAGCGGATATCAAAATTCTCCCAACATCTGGTCTCTGCAGTTTTTATGCAGAAGATGGTGGTTTGCTGATGGGATATGAAATTGATTAATTGCATTCTTGACAAGAGGTGACCATCATCTCTTGTTTTTTGTGGTACAATAGAGCTATGAAACATTTTGATACTATTGTCATCGGTGGGGGACCTGCTGGTATGATGGCTACGATTTCCAGTAGCTTTTATGGACAGAAAAACCTCCTCATCGAAAAAAATCGGAAACTTGGAAAAAAATTAGCTGGGACTGGTGGGGGACGTTGCAATGTGACCAACAATGGTAGCTTGGACGACCTGCTAGCTGGCATCCCTGGAAATGGTCGCTTTCTCTACAGTGTCTTCTCCCAATTTGATAACCATGATATCATTAACTTTTTTACTGAAAATGGGGTTAAACTTAAGGTCGAAGACCACGGGCGCGTCTTTCCTGCTAGTGACAAGTCTCGGACTATTATCGAAGCCTTGGAAAAGAAAATCACTGAGCTAGGTGGTCAAGTTGCTACTCAAACAGAAATTGTTTCGGTTAAAAAGGTGGATGACCAGTTTGTTCTTAAGTCACCTGACCAAAGCTTCACTTGTGATAAACTGATTGTCACAACTGGTGGGAAATCCTATCCTTCCACTGGCTCAACTGGTTTTGGACATGAGATTGCCCGTCATTTTAAGCACACCATTACCGAGCTTGAGGCAGCTGAGAGCCCATTGTTGACAGATTTTCCACATAAGGCCTTACAAGGGATTTCTCTGGATGATGTGACACTAAGTTATGGCAAGCATGTCATCACTCACGATTTGCTTTTTACCCACTTTGGTTTGTCTGGCCCTGCTGCCCTACGTATGTCTAGCTTTGTCAAGGGTGGGGAGGTTCTCTCGCTAGATGTTTTGCCTCAACTTTCTGAAAATGACTTGGCTGCATTTCTAGAAGAAAATCGGGAAAAATCCTTGAAAAATGCCTTAAAAACTTTGCTTCCAGAACGCTTGGCAGAATTTTTTGTGCAAGGCTATCCTGAAAAAGTCAAACAGCTTACTGAAAAGGAACGAGAACAACTTATCCAGTCTATCAAGGTCCTCAGAATCCCTGTGACTGGAAAAATGTCTCTTGCCAAATCCTTTGTTACCAAGGGGGGCGTCAGTCTCAAAGAAATCAATCCTAAAACTCTGGAAAGTAAACTAGTCCCTGGACTCCACTTTGCGGGCGAGGTACTGGATATCAATGCCCATACGGGTGGCTTTAACATCACTTCTGCCCTCTGCACTGGCTGGGTGGCGGGATCAAACCCAATCTAAATCTAAATTATTCAATGGAACAATCAGCCCCAAAAGAAAGGAACTACTTTGGAACATATTATCTTGTTAAGGGGAGTTACTCCTAATGGAAAAAATGCTATCCCTAAAATGTCTTATCTAGTAGATATCTTGACAGAAGCTGGTTTTCAACAAGTTCGAACCTATATTCAAAGTGGGAATATCATTCTTGAAAGTGACTTAGATTTAGAAACAATACGAGAACAGGTTCATACTCTAATAAAGGAAAAAATTGGTGCTGACTTAAAAATGGTCATCAAGAACAAAAGTGATTTTAAAAAAATTGTCCAAGAAAACCCGTTTGGAGAACACTATCTTTATGACCGTGTACACGTGATTTTTTATCAAGAAGCCATTCAAAGTCTCCCTTTAGAAAAATTAAAAATGGATTACGGTGAAGAAGAAATTTGTATCGGTAACCATTGTCTTTACCTCTATCTCCCTAGAACTGCAAAACAAAAGAAACTCCATACCAACTATCTTGAAAAACTTTTCAATGTAGATTTGACCATGCGAAAACTAAATGTGGTAGAAAAATTATTAAGCAAGTAGTGCTTGAATTTAGTAAAAATCGGAAGAATACTCCTCCGATTTTATTTTGTCTTAGTTTGGACATAGTGGATAATGACATCTGATGTGTACTGGGCTGTCCCAGGTTCAAATTTGTCAATATTTTCCTTAAACTCTGGGTTATAGACATATCCCTTACCGATATGACCGAATACTTCAATAGTACAATCAAATCCATAAGTACGGATGGCTTGCAAGAGTTTAGCAGCCTCTTCTTGATTTTCGGTTGCTGTTACAGGTAGACCAGCTTGAAGATTTTGTGACAAGGCTCGAAAGACTTGATTGAAGGCAGCCGTAGCTTCGTCTTCGTGACCTTTCTGGCGCTCCAGCGCTTGGTCCATGACTTCTTGTCCATATTTCTCTACCGCCTCTTGGTGGTATTTTTGATGGTCTTGGTAGTTAAATCCAGCAAATTTCTCTTGAATGCTCATTTCTCTTTCTCCTTTTTGTTCTTGAATGGTTTTTTGCAAGGTGGAAATCAAGGTATCCAGATGTTGCCTTTCTCGAGTCAAATAGTCCAACTGCCTAGTCAAATGAGGCAATAAATCTGTCCTTTCTTCCTTTAATAGCTCTGCTATTTTTTCTAAAGAAAAGCCTAGATATTTATAGTAAAGAATGACCTGAAGGCGTTCCAAATCCTCCTGACTGTAGGTTCGATAGCCATTTTCCGACTTTAAAGGAACCAAAAGTCCTATCTTATCGTAGTGGTGTAGGGTCTTGACAGAGACGCCCGAAAGCTGGGCAGCTTCTTTTATATGGTACATGATTTCCTCCTTACATTGATAGTATAACCCCTCCCCTTAGGTCAGAGTCAAGCGTTTTTGCGAATTTTTTTTACTTTATCATAACATGAAAATGGTTTTCTTGACAGACCTTAGAAAACATGATAGGATAGTCAAGTCTATCAATCAAAAGAAACGCTCATCTTGAGTACTTATCAGGCTATTTGCCAAGGGCAGTAGCTTTTTCTTTTGTAATACTAATTTTAGGAGTTTAACTATGTCTGAAAAATCGCAATGGGGTTCTAAACTGGGCTTTATTCTAGCATCTGCTGGTTCAGCCATCGGACTTGGTGCCGTTTGGAAATTCCCCTACATGACTGCTGCTAACGGTGGAGGAGGCTTTTTACTGGTCTTTCTCATCTCCACTATTCTAATCGGTTTCCCTCTTTTGCTTGCAGAATTTGCCCTCGGCCGAAGTGCTGGTGTCTCAGCTATCAAAACATTTGGAAAACTGAGCAAGAATAGCAAGTACAACTTTATCGGTTGGATTGGTGCTTTTGCCCTCTTTATCCTCTTATCTTTCTACAGTGTTATTGGAGGATGGATTTTAGTCTATCTAGGCATTGAGTTTGGAAAATTGTTCCAATTTAGCGGAACTGGTGATTATGCTCAATTATTTACTTCAATCATTTCAAATCCAGCCATTGCCCTAGGAGCTCAAGCGGCCTTTATCTTATTGAATATCTTTATTGTATCACGTGGTGTTCAAAAAGGGATTGAAAGAGCTTCTAAGGTCATGATGCCCCTGCTCTTTATCATCTTTGTTGTCATCATTGGGCGCTCTCTCAGTTTGCCAAATGCCATGGAAGGGGTTCTTTACTTCCTCAAACCAGACTTTTCAAAACTGACAAGTGCTGGTCTCCTCTATGCTCTAGGACAATCTTTCTTTGCCCTCTCACTAGGGGTTACAGCCATGCTTACCTATGCTTCTTATTTGGATAAGAAAACCAATCTAGTCCAGTCAGGAATTTCTATCGTAGCAATGAACATCTCGGTGTCCATCATGGCAGGTCTCGCCATTTTCCCAGCCATGTCAGCCTTCAATATCCAGTCTGAAGGGGGACCTAGCCTGCTCTTTATCGTCTTGCCTCAGCTCTTTGACAAGATGCCTTTTGGAACCATTTTCTACATCCTCTTCCTCTTGCTCTTCCTCTTTGCGACAGTCACTTCTTCTGTCGTGATGCTGGAAATCAATGTAGGCAATATCACCAATCAGGACAACAGTCAGCGTGCCAAGTGGAGTACCATTTTGGGAATCTTGACCTTTGTCTTTGGCATTCCTTCAGCCCTATCTTACGGTGTCATGGCGGATGTTCACATCTTTGGGAAGACCTTCTTTGACGCTATGGACTTCTTGGTTTCCAATCTCCTCATGCCATTTGGAGCTCTCTGCCTTTCACTTTTTACAGGCTATATCTTTAAAAAAGCTCTTGCTATGGAGGAACTGCATCTTGATGAAAGAGCATGGAAACAGGGACTGTTCCAAGTCTGGCTCTTCCTTCTTCGTTTCGTCATTCCAATCATCATCATCGTGGTCTTTATCGCCCAATTTATGTAATCAAAAAGGACTTGAGTAGTGAACTCAGGCCCTTTCTTTTTTATGGATGGCTAACAATCAATTCCAAACCTTGCCCTTCCAGGGTCCACGCTTCAACATCACTTGGTAGGATAAAGTGGCTCCCTTTTTGGATTGGATAATTTTTTCCTTCAACAGTCAGTTGACCTTGACCAGCTAAGACACTAAACAAGCTGTAGTCAGCTGTCTTTTCGAAGTCAACTTTCCCAGTAATTTTCCACTTGTAAACTGCAAAGAAATCATTGGATACAAGGAGAGTGGAACGCAAATCATCTGCTTTGACAGTTACAGGACGGCTATTGGCAGGCTCGCCAATATTCAAAACATCGATAGATTTTTCAAGGTGAAGTTCACGCAAGTTGCCCTTGTCATCCTTGCGGTCAAAGTCATAGACACGGTAAGTTGTATCGCTAGACTGCTGGGTTTCAAGAATCAAGATGCCAGCCCCAATAGCATGCATGGTGCCACTTGGCACATAGAAGAAATCTCCAGCCTTAACAGGCACTTTTGTCAGCAAGTCCTCCCAGTTTTTATCCTCGATTTGCTGACGGAGTTCTTCTTTTGACTTGGCATTGTGACCGTAGATAATCTCTGAACCTTCATCCGCAGCGATGATGTACCAGCATTCTGTTTTTCCGAGTTCGCCTTCATGCTCTAGTCCATAAGCATCGTCTGGGTGAACTTGGACGCTGAGCCAGTCGTTGGCATCCAGAATCTTTGTCAAAAGCGGAAATACAGGTTCTGGACGATTGCCAAACAATTCACGGTGTTCTGCATACAAAGTTGCTAGGTCTGTTCCCTCGTAACGACCATTTGCCACCTTTGAAACTCCATTTGGATGAGCTGAGATGGCCCAGTATTCCCCTATTTTTTCACTTGGAATGTCGTAGCCAAACTCATCACGTAGCTTGGTTCCACCCCAGATTTTTTCTTGCATAACTGATTGTAAAAATAATGGTTCTGACATCTTCTTCTCCTGTCTGATTTTTCTCCCCTCATTATAGCAAAAAAAGAGTTCGAATTGAACTCTTTTTAACATCTTATAAAGTAGGGAGAAAATTTTATAAAAATAGTAACGATATACTTTTTTCTTTGATAGAGACGAACATAAAAGACTCTTGTAAAGCTAGCTGTCACTGGACTTTTTCCCTCAACTCTCATTCAAAAATTACTTTAATGAAGCATCTATTTTCATAAACGAACAAAACTGAAACCAGTCTTCTTTTTAAATCAAAGCTGTAATAGCCGTCACAAGGCCAAAAACAATACCTGTAGCATTGGCAGCAGCAAGGGGAATATCTCTTTCTTTCTTGAAAAGACCGTAGTAAATCCAAGGACTACAGTTGATGACAGCAACCAAGGTCTGGATGAAATTTCCTTTTTGACCAGCCAGATTGTTCATAATTTGTGGGAAGTAAGACACATACATCATAACAGACATGAAGGTCGCTACCCAACCCAAAACTTTCATTTGTTTTTCGGACATTTTCAAAACCTCTTTTATTCTTTTATGCTTTTTATTTTATAATATGATGCAAAAACAAGTAAGAGTTTGAGAGTTTTGTTATAAAAATATAAACTATTACAATCTTGTGATAAGAAAGAAGAATGAAGCCAGGAAAAGTATATATAATCAGAAAAACGCATATTATTATGTATTGAAAAATCTTGATACTGGGTGTTTTATTGCTGAAATATTTACTTTATTTTCTGATAAAACTGACTTTTAAACCAGATTCAATATTTTCCTAAATCTACAACTTGTTGATATCTACTTTCATCATCAATATGATGGGCAATTTCTAACATCATTACAGGAAGAGAAAATAGTAGTTCATGTACCATGAAGGCGTTTTCTTTATCTAGGGCTGCGGTCACTTCATCAGCCAATAACAGATTTTTTCTACGAAGAAGAAAACGTGCCAATTCAACCCTTACTCTTTGTCCCCCAGAAATATTCTCCCCGTTATTCTTGATAATAAAATCCAACCCACCCGTCAATTCAAAATCTAGTTTGACTTGTTTCAAAACAGCAAGCAACTCTTCCTCAGAAAATTCTTGTCCTAATGTCAAATTATAACGCACTGTATCGTTAAAGAGAAATGGGTGTTGGCTAATAATTCCTATACTGGATACAAAACTTGATGTACATTCATTAACAGTTGTCACACCGATAATTTCTCCCTCATCTGCTATTTCTTCTCCAGTAATGAGTCGAAACAAGGTTGACTTACCACAACCACTCGGTCCTTTGATTAAAACTTTCTGACCTGCTTGAACATCCAAATTTAGATGAGTAAAAAGTTGTCTGTCACCATAGGATTTACTTAAATTTTTAATGTGCAGAGCATTCAATTCTTGCGCATCTTTTTTATCTATCTGTTTTACATCTCCAATTTCTAATACTCCAAAAATCTTATCTGCTGTCGTTTTTGCCCCTTGTATATCTACAGCATCATACATAATAGTCTGAATAGGGCTCACTAGCTGACCTGCTGCGATGTACATGGCAACAAGACTTGCCACTGACACTTTCTGCCCAGCCATAGCAAAGTAAAAACCTAAAACAAGTGGTAAAACTTGGCTTAAAAAGACCATGAAACCGTTGCAAAAGAAAATTATATTATGGGTAAAGCAAAATTTTTGAATGGCTAGTTGATAATTTCGATTAATCTTCCAAAATCTGTTCTGATTTTCAGAAATTGCTTGGTTCATGAGTATAGTATGTGCTCCTCGGATACTATCAGATACTTGATTATGCACTTCTACTCTGCCTTGAGCCATGTCATCACCAGTATGTTTGAGTCTTTTATTCATCAAGAACTGAGGAATAGGACGTAAAATAGTGAAAAAGACAAAAATACTACCTAGTAACAAATTTTGCGAAATAATATAAATTGCTGTTAGTAATGCTACAAAGCTCCAGCAAATGATATTAACGTATTTTTCTAAGTAATTATCCCCCAAATACTCCATATCTTGTGTGAGCATGGTGATTTTTTCATCTTCGTTAAAATCTTTATTTATCATCAGCTTGTCAAATAAATCTGCCCTCATATTCATTTGAATTTCACGCCGAAAAACATTATGTGTATGATTACAAAAGAGCATTAAGCTATACAAGACGAAGTATACTGTAAAGCCAAAAATAGCAAACTGTATGATTTTAGAATAAGTCAGTTCTCCTTGATTTAAGGACAAGGCTTGTGAGACGACTAAGGGTTGAGCAAGAGCTAAACCTCCATTTGCCAGTGCACCGATGATAGTATAAAACTTCGTTTTCTTATCCAGATAGTGAAATATTTTATTCATAATGCCCTCCTAGAAAAATAGAGAGACTAGCCGCCCTCTCCATTTTTATATAAACTTAACAAATATTACAATTATTGCTTACAACTTCAACTTTTTTGCAACCTTTTTGTTTTTCTTAACAGACATTTTTTGCTTACCCCTCTCTAGTCCACATCTAAAATCTCTTCATAGCAACCAAAAATAGCATAAAGTGCTAGATTTTTACGGATTTTCTCTTGCATATTCTTACAAATTACAGAAGAGCTTAATTTCGTAATATGCTTGGCCATTGGACAAAATTCTGATTTACAAACTAAAACAAAGGGACATGTTTTACAGTCTTCTCTAACAGACAGAAAGCAGCCTTTCATATGAATCTTGTTTTATACTGTTATGTTTTTATTATAAGATTTTAGAAAAATGCTGTCAATTGCTTTATATGAAAAAGACCGGATTGCTCCGATCTTTCAATAGTTCATATTCTCACATTATGTTTTAAGAATAATTAAGGTTATCTTCAAATGACTAATCGCCTTATTTCATACGATAAAAATCAAGCACTAGACCAACAGGACCTTTAACTAATAAGGACTCTGTTCCCCAATCGGTTACAGTTGGTCCGTGTAAAACCTTTATACCAAGCTCGTTCAACCGTTTGTAGTTCTGGTCGACATCCTCAACCTCGATATGAAGAATGATCCCTGACTGAAAATCTTCCAAAGGAATCAAATGATTTTGGGACAACATCAGACAGTGACTGCCAATCGTAAACTGAGCAAAACTGTCATCAACATAATCTGACTTTTTATCCAAGATATGCTCCAAGTCAGCACAGACTTGGGGAACATCTGAAACAATAATATCTAATTGATTTAAATTCATTTACTCTCCTCCATAAAAAGACCGGATTGCTCCGATCTTTTTATGTTTCTCTCTATGAAAATCAAAGAATAAACAAGGTGAAACCAAGTTTGATGGCAAATCTTAGCTCATCAAACTACGAAAAATCCTTTGGGACTTTTTCTAGGCTCCACACTAGATTCCATCATTGAAATTTATGGTTTCAATGATGGAATCGTCGGCAGTAATCTAATAAAGAAGTCTATAAATTTATCTTTGATTTTCGACGAGAGAAATTATTTAATTACGCGTGATTGCAAACCTTCTTCTTCCAAGAAGAGACGGAATGGTACGAGTTCTTCTGCTTCGTATTTTTCCTTGAAGGCTTTGATTGCTTCTTCTGAGTGAAGTTTTGGATCCAATTCAAGTACTTCTACTGGAAGTGGACGGTGTGGAGTGATGCGAGCATCGATAACAACAGTTTTACCTTCTTTGTTCAATTTAACAGCTTCTGCAACCACTGCATCAATGTCTTCGATACGGTTTACTGTAAATCCAACAGCTCCTTGAGCTTCAGCAATTTTAGCGTAGTCAGCGTTTGTGAAGTCACAACCAAACAAGTGTTTGTTTGTGTCTTCGTATTTGTCCTTGATGAAGGCATATTTATCATTTGAGAAGACAACGTTGATAACTGGAAGGTCGTATTGAACGTTTGTGATAACGTCTGGGTAGCACATGTTAAATGCTCCATCACCCATGATGTTCCATATTTGGCGATCTGGATTGTCTTTCTTAGCAGCGATACCACCAGGAAGGGCAATACCCATTGTCGCAAAGAGTGGAGATGTACGCCACATGTTCTTAGGTGTCATGTGAAGGTGACGAGTAGATGTTTGAGTAGTGTCACCTACGTCGATTGAATAGATAGCGTCTTGATCAGCATGTTTGTTGATTGCATTGTAAACTTGGTACAATTGCAATTCACCCTCAGTTTTACCTTCGAGTTTGTTCATGTAATCACGCCAGTTTTGGTTGTTCTTAACGTTTGCACGCCACCATGGAGTTGATTCAACTGGGTTTACTTTGTCAAGGATAGCTTTAGCTGCTTGACCTGCGTCACCAAGGATTGAAGCGTCAAGGGCATGGCGTTTACCAAGTTTGTAAGGGTCGATATCGACTTGGATGAATTTTTCAGTGTTCTTGAATGCTTCGTAAACTTCAGCAAATGGGAAGTTTGAACCAAGGAAAAGAACTGTGTCTGCTTCAAAGACCACTTCGTTGGCTGGTTTCCAACCAACACGGTAAGCAGAACCTGTCAAACCTTCATAGTTCCATTCAAAAGCTTCAAAGTTTTTACCAGTTGTGATGATTGGTGCTTTGATTTTACGTGACAATTCAGTGATCACTTCACCAGCTTTAACACCACCGTAACCAGCATAGATAACTGGACGTTCAGCATTGTTCAAGATTTCAACAGCTTTGTCGATTTCAACTTCGTTCAAAGCAGGAGCGATGAATGAACGTTCGTATGAACCTGATCCATAGTATGAGTTTTCGTCGATTTCTTGGAAACCGAAGTTTACTGGGATTTCAACAACAGCTGGACCTTTTTTAGAAACTGCAGCACGGCAAGCTTCGTCGATTACTTTTGGTAATTGCTCAGCGTAAGCTACACGTTTGTTGTATACAGCGATACCGTTGTACATTGGGTTTTGGTTCAATTCTTGGAAAGCATCCATGTTCAATTCGTTAACTGGACGTGATCCAAGGATCGCTAGGAATGGAGTGTTATCCATAGCTGCATCGTAAACACCGTTAATCAAGTGAGTCGCACCTGGACCACCTGAACCAACTGCAACCCCGATTGAGCCGCCGAATTTAGCTTGCATAACCGCTGCAAGAGCACCTGTTTCTTCGTGGCGAACTTGCAAGAAGCGGATATCTTTGTCTTCAGCCAAAGCGTCCATCAATGAGCTGAGTGTTCCTGATGGGATACCGTAGATTGTGTCTACGCCCCATGTTTTCAATACGTTAAGCATTGCTGCAGATGCAGTAATTTTCCCTTGAGTCATAATGATAACTCTCCTTCAAATATTTTTAAATTTACTAAGAAGCATTCAGATAAATTATGAAAACGCTTTTAGCAAATTTATTACAATTCTAATTTACCACATTTAATTTTAGTTTACTAAGAATCTGCTCAGAAGTTTTTATTCTCTATTGCAGTACAGTTTAAAAACGTTTTTAGATTCTGTTTTATAATACTCAATGAAAATTAAAGAGCAAACTAGGAAACTAGCCGCAGGTTGCTCAAAGTACAGCTTTGAGGTTGCAGATAAGACTGACGAAGTCAGTTACATATATCTACGGCAAGGCGACGTTGACGTGGTTTGAATTTAATTTTCGAAGAGTATAAAAAGCGAGCAAGCCCGCTTTTAATCTATTTTACTAAAGTTTAGCAGAAGGGAACTAGTCAGAACAGATACAGAACTAAAGGCCATGGCTAGACCTGCCAGTTCTGGGTTAAGGGCCAGTCCAACACCTGAAAAGACTCCTGCTGCTATCGGAATTCCGGCGACATTGTAGATAAAGGCCCAGAAAAGATTGAGCAGAATTCGATTAAAGGTTTTCTTACTCATGTCGAAGGCACGCACCACGCCTAGGAGGTTATTGGTTGTCAACACCAAATCTGCTGACTCGATAGCAATATCTGTTCCAGCTCCCATAGCAATTCCCACATCCGCTACACTGAGGGCAGGAGCATCATTGATACCGTCCCCAACAAAGGCTACTTTGCCAGTCGCTTGTAGTTTATGAATTTCATGGGCTTTTTCTTCTGGCAAGACACCTGCAATGACCTCTTCGATTCCAATCTGATCTGCAATAGCACGCGCCACACCTGCATTGTCTCCTGTCAGCATGACTGTTTTAAGACCACGTTTTTTCAACTGACCGATGGCAAGCTTGGCATTTTCCTTAGGAATATCTTGCAAAGCAAGCAATCCTTTGATTTCATTGTCCACAGCCAAAAACACAACTGTCTTAGCTTCTTTTTCCAGTTCTTCTAGTTTTTCTTGATAAATGCTAGAAATACTCATGCCATCCAGCATTTTAGCATTTCCAAGCAAAACTTGTTTTCCAGCTATTTGCCCTGAGACACCTTTTCCGTGCAAGGCTTGGAAATTTTCAACAGTGTGAAACTCAAGTCCAGCTTCACTCGCTCGTTTCACAACGGCTTCAGCCAGTGGGTGTTGAGAAGCTTCTTCCAAGGAAGCTGCCAATCCAAGCACTTCTACTTCGTCGCCGATGATATCTGTGACCACAGGTTTCCCTTCAGTCAAAGTCCCGGTCTTATCAAAGACGATAGTTTGAACTTTCTGGATTTCCTGTAGAACCGTTCCATTTTTGAGGAGAACTCCCATCTTGGCACTGCGTCCTGTCCCCACCATAAGGGCTGTCGGTGTTGCAAGTCCCAAGGCACAAGGGCAGGCAATAATCAGAACTGCTACTCCATAGAGAAGCGAAGACACAAAGCTCGCTCCAAGCACAACTACACTATCCCTGAGCAAGACGAACCAAACCCAAAAGGTCACAATCCCTAAAATGACAACTGCTGGGACAAAAATCCCTGAAATTTTATCCGTCAAGTCCTGAATAGGCGCACGACTTGTCTGAGCTTTCTTCACAAAATCCACAATCTGAGCCAAAACAGTCTCTGAACCAACTTTTTCTGCTCTAAAAACAAGTGTTCCACTATTATTGATGGTTGAACCAATGACGGTATCTCCAACTGTCTTGTCCACAGGCAGACTCTCACCTGTCACCATAGACTCATCAATACTAGAGATACCTTCTACTACGACACCATCAACCGCAATCTTTTCACCGGGACGCACTCGAATCAGGTCACCTACCTTGACTTGCTCCAAAGGGACTTGAACATAGTTATCCTCACGCAAGACTTCTGCAGTTTTAGCCTGCAAGTCAAGTAATTTCTCCACAGCTTGGGAAGTATTTTTCCGCATTTTCTCCTCAAAAACGGCTCCCATAAGAACGAAGAAGAAGATAAATGCAGCACTTTCAAAGTAAACGGGGAGGCCAGCGAAGAGGGCAACTAAGCTATAGAAATAGGCCACTAGGGTTCCCAGAGCAACCAAGGTATCCATGTTGGCATTGTGCTTTTTAAAACTAGCCCAAGCACTTTGGATATAAGGACCACCTGCTACTAGCATAATCGGTGTTGTGGCTAAAAAGGTGCCCCAACGCATGACTTGGTGACTAATTCCTCCTGTCGACATCCCAATCATGAGAATCACAAGAGGTACAGTAAAGATACTAGTAATCCAAAAACGCTGTAAAAGTGATAGAGATTTTCGAGTCTTCTCAACTACGGTATAACTCCCCTTTTGCATCTTCATGCCACAAGAAAATTCATGTTGACCTAATTCTTGAGGTGTAAAACGAATGACTTTCTCCTCATCTACGCCGATTGGTTCCAAGATGCCTTCTTCTTCAAACAGAATTTCCTTGTAACAGTTTGAAGGTGTCACACGGTGAAAGGTGATCTCAGCAGGAACTCCTTTTTGCAGTTGAATGTGGGCTGGATGGTAGCCTTTGTCTGCCGTGATACGGATTTTTTGAACACCATTTTCAAGACTTGCTTTTACAATTTCAGTCATATCATTCTCCTATTCTACAATCATCTTACCGTGCATCATATTCATGCCACAAGAGAAACCATACTCTCCAGCCTGCTCAGGCGTGATTTCCACTACATACTCTTCACCCATTGGCAGGTCCGCATGTACACCAAAATCTGGAAAAACAATTTGGTCCAAACATGGTGAAGGATCCTTGCGGTCAAAGACAATGCGGGCTGGTACTGATTTCTTGAGGATAATCAACTCAGGCGTATAGCCCCCCATGACCTCCACTCGAATCTCTTGGTAGCCGTTTTTTTGCTGGGCCTTTTGTCCAGATTTTTCAGGCTTTTTGAAAAACCAAAACCAGATAAACGCGATAAGGGCAATACAAATAATGGTTACAATAATATTCAACATGACGTCTCCTTTACATACAATTACATTTTACTTCTGTTACAGCGCTTGATTTCTTCTCAGAAATCACAGCTTCCAAGTCTTCCAAGTCAGCCTGAGTAAAATCACATTCAGCAATCAAATCAGCCAGCAAGTTCTTAATCCTACGAGAACAAACCTTGTCCTTAATATCTTGGACAAGTAAATCCCGACTTTGGTCCAAAGTTAAAAGGGCTGAATAGACAAAGGACTTGCCTTCTTTTTTTCGAGTCAAACACTCTTTCTCAACCAAACGAGCCAAAAGAGTTTGAATGGTCGACTTGGACCAGTCGAACCGCTCCGCCAGAACCCTAATCAAATCTGTACTGGTCTGCTCTCCTTGCATCCAAATAATCTTCATGACCTGCCATTCTGCATCTGAAATCTGCATCATCATACCTCCAAAATCTACATTTGTCAATTACAGTTATTAGTATACTCCTATAATCTACATTTGTCAATTATGAAATTAATCTTTTCTTTGAAAAATTGAATTTTAACCATTTGATGAGAGATTTCCAGTCAAATCTTACTATATAAACTATAAAAATATGCTATACTAAAGAAAAAAGAAAACAACCACTAGGGGTACGTAAAGCTGAGATTAACAACTGTTAGACCCTTTGACTCAATCTAGGTAATGCTAGCTGATGGAAGTGGAAATGATAATGGGGACTAGCAGTCTTCTATTGCCTTTCTAAAACAGATCAGCTTATTCTTAAGAATACAAACTTCAGTTGGTTGGGAGGTTTTAGATGACTTATTTACCCGTTGCTTTGACCATTGCAGGGACTGACCCTAGTGGTGGTGCTGGCATTATGGCTGATTTAAAGTCGTTCCAAGCTAGAGATGTCTATGGAATGGCTGTTGTGACCAGTCTTGTCGCTCAAAATACCCGAGGCGTTCAATTAATCGAGCACGTCTCCAACCAAATGCTGAAAGCTCAATTGGAGAGCGTCTTTTCGGATATCAAGCCCCAGGCTGTAAAAACTGGGATGTTGGCAACTACTGAAATAATGGAAATCATCCAGCCCTATCTTAAAAAGCTGGATTGTCCCTACGTTCTTGACCCTGTTATGGTCGCTACGAGCGGAGACACCCTGATTGATACCAGTGCCAGAACTTACCTAAAAACAAAACTACTTCCCCTTGCAAGTATTATCACTCCCAATCTTCCTGAGGCAGAAGAGATTGTTGGTTTCTCGATCCATGATCCCGAAGCCATGCAACGTGCCGGTCGCCTGATTTTAAAAGAATTTGGTCCTCAGTCTGTGGTCATCAAAGGTGGGCATCTCGAAGGCGGTGCCAAGGATTTCCTCTTTACCAAGGATGACCAATTTGTCTGGGAAAGTCCACGAATTCAAACCTGTCATACACATGGTACTGGATGTACCTTTGCTGCAGTGATTACGGCTGAACTAGCCAAGGGGAAGACTCTCTATCAGGCAGTCGATAAAGCCAAGGCCTTTATCACGAAAGCCATCCAAGATGCTCCTCAACTCGGTCATGGTTCTGGCCCAGTCAACCATACAAGCTTTAAAGATTAAAAAAACTCTCTAGTTCCTACTTTAAGGGAATTAGAGAGTTTTTTAATCTTCGAAAATCTCTTCAAACTAGGTCAGCTTTATCTGCAACCTCAAAGCAATGCTTTGAGCAAGCTGCGGCTAGCTTCCGAGTTTGCTCTTTGATTTTCATTAAGTATTAATTAGAAAATAATGTCATCCAACTTTGTTAAAAAGGCTTGCGTTTTTGTCTCTATATCTTCTGCCTGCATCAAATCACGCACTACAGCTACTCCAGCTATGCCAGTACCAATAAGTTGGTCAATGTTCTCTGACGTCAAGCCTCCGATAGCAACTACTGGAATGGCGACCATTTGGCAAATTGTTTTCAAGGTTGAAATTAGGGTGATAGGCGCATTTTCCTTGGTGGTTGTTGGGAAAATGGCTCCTGTCCCCAAGTAGTTCGCCCCTCCTTCTTCTGCCTCAAGGGCCCTTTTTACAGTTTTAGCTGTGACACCGAGTATTTTGTCAGGTCCCAAGACTTGTCGGGCAACCGAAACTGGTAGTTCATCGTCTCCTATATGCAAACCTGCTGCATCAACTGCCAGACAGACATCCAAACGATCATCGATGATTAAGGGTACCTGATAGGTATCTGTTATTTCCTTGACTTGTTTTGCCAGTTGATAATATTGATTGGTTGTGAGATTTTTTTCTCGCAATTGGACTATGGTAACCCCTGAACGGCAAGCCATCTCAACCTTTTCAAGAAAGCTTTCCACGGAATCTTGGTAGCGATTGGTTACCAGATACAGTCTAAGCGCCTCTCTATTCATAAACCTCTCCTTTGATAGCATCTATCCAGTTTTCATCTCTTTTGAGGAGCGAAAGCTGATTGAGTACTTGGTAACGAAAATCTTCCAATCCCATACCTTGAACAACTATTCTCTCAGCGGAGATATTAAGATAAGAGACCGCTAGACACGAAGCTACAAAGCCAGTCTTTCCTTGGCTGAGGAAAACGGCTGTCAAGGCTCCAACCAAGTCTCCTGTCCCTGTTATCCAGTCTAATTCTGCACAACCATTTCCCAGTACAGCGACCTGATTCTTCGAAACGATGAGGTCCTTGGGGCCTGTGACTAAGAATGACATACCTGGATAGGTCTGACACCAGTCTTTCAAGACTTGAAGTAAATCATCAGTTTCTTGATCTTTAGCACTAGCATCGACCCCGACTCCATGATGTTTTAAGCCAACAAGACTTCTGATTTCCGACATATTTCCTTTAAGGACCGTAGGTCTATAGTCTAAAAGGTCTTTAACTAAGCTCTTACGAATGGATGAAGCTGTTACGCCAACCGCATCTACTACTATTGGGAGACAAACTTTATCTGCATAAGAAGCTGCCATACGGATTGCTTTTTCCTTCTCAGCTGACAAATGCCCCAAATTGATGAAGAGTGCCTGGCTTTGCTTAGTAAAATCAAGAACCTCACGGGGATCATCTGCCATAACTGGTTTACATCCCAGAGCCAAAATCCCATTTGCTAGCATCTCACAAGAAATCTCATTGGTAATGCAGTGAATGAGGGAAGTCGTTCCCAGAGGAAAAGGATTCGTCAATTCCTGCATCAGTTTATCCTTTCATCAAAGAAATATCCCTGCACTTTTTTAAAGAATTCCTGCTTGATTAAGAATCGAAAGGCAATAAAGGAAATTGCTGTACCGATTAAGGTTGCTCCGAAAAATCGAGGAGTGTAGATAAACCAGCTCAGTTTGGCAGCTGATCCTGTGAACAATACCATAACTGGGTAAGAGACGATTGATCCGATGATACCTGTACCGATGATTTCCCCTAAAGCAGAATAATGAAATTTTCGACCGTACTTATAAAAGAGACCTGCTAGAAGAGCTCCAAAAGTCGCTCCTGTGAGAGCTAAAGGCGGAATCCCTTGAGTCGTCATACGGATAAAGGCTGTGACTGTAGCCATAACCAAGGCATAAACAGGTCCCATCATGATTCCTGCTAGAATATTGACTACACTGGACATCGGTGCCATTCCCTCAATCCGAAAGATAGGTGTAAGGACTACATCAAGGGCAATCATCATGGATAAAATGGTTAATTTGTGAACTTGTAATTGGTGCTTTCTCATGTTTATTATTCTCCTTTTTCTAAAGACTGTAGATCGCTCTTCCAGGTTTGGTGTTGGTAGGCCATTTCCCAAAACTTAGCTTCCATGTGAACACTAATGTGGAAGGCATCTAGCATTTTTTTCCTGTCTGTCTCATCACTTTCTCGATAGAGTTGATTAACCAGCGCTCCCTCCTCTCTGATCTGTTGCTCTAACTCATCCGTAATATAAGTTTCAATCCATTGTTGGTAGAGAGGATTTGGTGATGGTTTAAGATTAAGTGATTTGCCTATATCATAATATAGCCAAGGACAAGGCAGCAAACTTGCAAAAGCAATGGCTAGATTTGCTTCTTCAAATTGCCGATAAATATGCGAAACATAATGATAACAGGTTGGAGCGATTGGATGTTGCTCCATTTCCTGATCGCTGATTTCCAATTCCTTGAAAAATTGTTGGCGGATAAATAACTCACCCTCCACTAGACCCTGAGCATTTTGTTTCAAAAGTCTCTTCATCTCTTGGTTTGAAGTCTTATCAGCCAAGAGGTGATAGGCTTCTGAGAAAGCCTTCAGATAGTAGGCATCCTGAATCAGGTAATAGCGGAAAATGGAAGGGTCTAAATTTCCCTCTTGTAACTGTAAAATAAAGGGATGATGAAAAGAAGCCTGCCAAGCTTCCTTGGATAATTCCATCGCAATATCTGTAAATTCCATAATAACTCCTTTATAAAAATAGACTGGTTTGAAGCAATAAAAATAAAAGCAGGTAGATGAATATTGTCCTTTGAGGAATATAAAAAGTCCGATATCTATTCTCCACCTGTGCATGTTCGTCATATCCATGCGCCGACAGGGCTCTCAGGTAAAGATGGCGCCACCTAAAGACTGTCATCAGAACCTTGCTGTAAATCAAGGGAGACCAAAAATGCAGTTCTTGACCGCGTAATAAGCACGCTTCCTTGAGGGACTTGATTTCTTGCTGAATAAGGGGAAAGGAATTGAATACCACAATCAAGGCATAGGCCCAAGAGCGTGATAACCCCTTTTGAGCCAAGTACAAGAGAAGCTCTTTTAGGGAAATAGAGGAAACAAAGACAAGGCCGATACAAACGGTCACAAAGGCCCTCGTTCCAAGCATGACTGCCTGCGAAGCATCCCCATGTAACTGAACTGCCCAGTAGTTGGCCAAAGATGGCAAAATAGCGAGCAGAATCATCCAAGTCAATACTTCAAATCGCCGGTAATAGAGCATAAAGAGAATACAAAATGCGACTACCGAAAGATTCAGAGCAATCGAAGGAATGAAAGATGTTTCCAAGGATAAAATCAGCAAGAAGAGACTGATAATCGGTGTCTGGGTTGCTACTTTGACCATACTATCTCACCTCCCCTTGGGTATTGCTACTCTGAGATGTGAGTGGTTTGGTAATTGTCACTTCTTTCACATGACTGAGACCCTGACTAGTCATCTCAATCCAATAATCAACCACAGAGATCAAGGGATCTAAACGATGGCTAATGATCAGAAAACTTCTTCCTTGATTTCTTTCATCCACAATCCACTGACAAAAATAATGGCAGGCTCTATCATCCAAACCGGCAAAAGGTTCATCTAGCAAGATCACAGAAGCCTTGCTAGTCAAGATGGTCAAGAGCTGAAGAATCTTTTGCTGGCCACCACTTAATTGATAGGGACTCTTATCAAGAGCCTGCTCCAAATCAAAATATCGTAAAGCTTGAAAAATCCGCTGATTTCTTTCAGAATCAGATCCATCTAATTGAAGTTCCTCTCGCAGACTGGCTCGAATAAACTGCTTCTCAGCCTCCTGAACAACACCCGTCAGGTCACGATACAAACTCTTTTTCTTTTTCAGGACTGTCCCCTTCCAGGTAATGCGTCCCTTATACTTTTGAAATTGAAGAATAGACCGAAAGAGGGTTGATTTCCCGACACCATTGTCACCCAGAATACAGGAAATTCCTTTGTAGAATGTGAAATCCGCAATCGAAAAGAGGGAGCGATTATCCAGCTCACAAGTCGTTCTATCCATATGGAACAGTTCTGGGCTAGAAGTAACTTCCTTTGAAGCAATCTGTGTCATCTCAGAGGTAGGGATTTGAAACACTTCCCTTAGTTGTCCGTCTCTTAGCTCCACCATATGGTCGATATAGGCTTCATAGTCCGTTAAATCATGGTCGCACAAAATAACTGTCTTCCCATTAGAGGCCAACACTTTTAGAATCTCCAATATCTCTTTTCTGCTCTTGCGGTCAATAGAAGCAAAAGGTTCATCCAAGAGATAGACCCTAGGATTCATAGTAAAGAGAACAGCCAAAGCAGCCTTTTGCTTTTCCCCACCAGATAAGTGATGAATGGGACGGTGCAAGATCTTCTCACAGCGACATTGCTGGACAACCTCTGCTATTTTAGAATCAATTTCCTGAACGGGATGCCCAATATTTTCCAAGGTAAAAATCAGCTCCTCAAACAAGTTCTCCATGGTAAATTGATGATTGGGATTTTGAAAGAGGATACCAACCGTCTGGACACGTTCGATGATAGAAAGCTGACTGACCTCGCTCCCATCTATCAGGACTTGACCGCTATAGGGAAGAGAACTGACTTGGGCAATCATTTGAAATAGACTCGATTTTCCTGAACCACTGCTTCCAACTAACAAGGTAAAGGCTTGCGCATGAAAAGTAAAATCAATCGGTTCCGAAAAAATTAGGGACTGAATCGCTCGTAGTTCCAGCCCCATCTATGCCTTTCCTCCAGCTGCAAACTGATGATAGAGTTTGACAATGGCACGAACCAAGATGGTACAGAAGAAAAAGACGGAAATAAAACGTACCACAAGCAAGGAAAGGACAAAAGGAAGTGAAAAGGCGTAGTAACCTAACTTAATGTATTCATAGACAAAACTAACAAGCGTAATCCCAATACTATTAGCAGTTAGAGAGAGCCAACTTTCATAGCGATTTTTGGTTACGATAAAACCAAGTTCACTTCCCAAACCTTGAACCAAGCCAGACAAAAGGGCGCCTAGACCGAATTGGCTACCATAAAGGACTTCAGCAAGAGCAGCTAGCACTTCTCCAATCGTTGCACTTCCAACCCTTGGAACAAAAATGGCAGCAATAGGCGCAGCCATACACCAGAGACCAAAGAGGATTTCATTGGCAAAGGCCTGTAAACCAAGAGGGGCTAAAATCAGAGTGAGGATATCAAACAGATAACCTGAACCCACAAAAACACCACCAAAAAAGATAGACAAGAAAGCAAGCAAGATAACATCTTTTAAACGCCACTTTTCAAACATAAAAACTCCTTTTAGACAATTGGGCATTTAAGAGAGACTACCATCATACTCTGCATCTAGTCTATCTAGTAAAAACAAAAAACTCTAATTACACACAAGAATTAGAGTTTCGCTTACAAAATTAGATGGTTTTTTCTTTCTCAAGAAAAAACTATTCACATTTCCCTTCGACAGTACTAACTGTATCAGGTTCAATGGGTATCATCTCAGCCTAAAGCACCCCAAATGTCTTTATTATTTAATTATATAATTATTTTAACAGACGATTTATTCTAGTTCAAGAAATTGAACTGGAAATACAGCCTTGCACTCCCAAAGACAGCAGATCTTTCTTTTGCAAAAAATAAATGACTTATTTGATAGATTAGCCATTTGAGCTGAATCTGGACATAGCTTTTTAGAAAAAAGAAAATCCTACTCCCTCAGAATCCAAGGAAAAATTGATACCTATTGTTCACTCATTTCTCGAACAGTTTTTTCTATATTTTTTGCATACGATATTGCTGAAATGATTGAAACGCCGTCAACATTGGTCTTCATAATGTCTTTAATATGTTGCGTCTGTATCCCACCAATTGCAACTAAGGGCATTTGTGGCAATAGTTTTCTCATCAATTTAAGACCTTCATAACCTATAGCACAACCAGCATCATCCTTTGACTGGGTATCAAATACAGGACCAACACCAACATAATCTACATATTCAACTTTTGATTGTTGAAATTCTTCCTCGTTTTTTATAGAAAGACCAATTATTTTATCTGGCATCAATTTTCTAATTTCATCAACACCAAGGTCATCTTGTCCTACATGTACACCATCAACGTCAATTTCCATTGCCAAATCAATATCATCATTAACAATAAACGGAACATTGTATTTTTTACAAAGATCCTGTAGTTTCATTGCTAATTCGACTTTTTCTTTACCTTCCAGGGCCCCCTCACCTTTTTCACGGAATTGAAATAAGGTTATACCACCTTTTAAGGCTTCCTCAACGACTCTATATAGATCTTTTCCCTGGCAAGTAGTCGTTCCACAAATAAAATATAGTTTTAGTAATTCTTTATGAAACATTTTACTTCACTCTTTTGAATTTCTTTACATCTTCATCTGTAATCTCGTATAAGGCATTTATAAATTCAACTTTAAATGTTCCAGGAAGATGTCCATTTGGACGTTTTTCTGCCATTTCTCCAGCGATATTGTAAACCAACATTGCTGTTTCTAATGATTTCAATTCTTGACCTTTTTCTAATCCGATAAAGCTTGCTACCACTGCCCCTAATAAACATCCAGTTCCAATAACTTTTGGCATCATGGCACTACCATTATGGATCGTTACCACTTCTCCATTTACCGCAATGGCATCCACTTCACCTGTTACTATTATAGGGATATTGAACTTCTCATTTGCTGCTAGAGCAATTTCGTCAATATTATCTACGCCTGCACTATCTACTCCTTTAGATGCTACATTTATTCCCACTAAAGAAGCAATCTCTCCAGCATTTCCCCTAATCGCTGCGAGTTTGTAATTATTTATTAAATCTTCGGATACTTTTTTTCTATAAGATCCTGCTCCACAGGCTACAGGATCTAAAACTGCTGGGACATTATATTTCTCTGCAATTTTCAGAGCAGCTTGGTATAATTTCCAATTTTCATCTGTCAATGTTCCTATGTTTATTAATAAACCACCAGCATATTTTAAGAGATCTTCTAAATCTGCTGGGTATTCGCTCATAGCAGGAGATACGCCAAGTGCTACTAAGCCATTAGCTGTAAAGTTTTTGACAACATCATTGGTGATACAAATGACCAAAGGTGCTTTTTCTTTTAATAATTTTAAACTTGTCATATTGAAATCCTTCCTTTTCACTTTATACAATCTACTGATTTCGATTTATCTCTATCTTTCGTTAAGAAATTTTTTCATTTACATTGAATGATTTATGCTCAATGAAAATCAAAGAGCAAACTAGGAAGCTAGCCGCAGGTTGCTCAAAGCACTGCTTTGAGGTTGTAGATAAGACTGACGAAGTCAGTCACATATATAATCTAAGGTGAAGCTGACGTGGTTTGAAGAGATTTTCGAAGAGAATTATCTCATCAAATTTGTAAATATCCTAAACCTTCTCTAAACGTCATAACCAATATCAAAAAAGGCTAATTCTAAAGCAACTGCTTGACTCCAGCGTTGCTGAAGTTCTGTCAAATCTTCTCGACCTTTCCCGACACGATTGAGTTCATCAACCAAAAATTGAACCCACTCTGCAAAGAAAGGACCTCTGTGGAGATTGATCCATTCCGAATGAATATAGGCTTCAGGTAGAGCCAACTCTTTAGAACCCCAATCTAAATAGAGACCTTCTGCAATGAGCAGCATGACCAAAAGATGGGCATAGTCTGATGATGACACAGCCGAATACATAAGCTCCTGAAAGGCTTTTGTTACAGGATGCAAGGTCACTTCCAGATAGTCATTCTCAGATACTTTTAACTCTTTGAAAGCCTTTTGGAAATAACCGTCTTCATCTGCTTCAAGAAAGCCTAGTTGCTTGGCAAAACGAAGTTTGGATTCAAGCTGGTCTGCGTGGGCTACGCAGGCACCCAGCATGGATAAGAAAGCATCAAAGAAGTGATAATCTTGAATTAGGTATTCTTTTAAGACCTTATTCTCAATTGTCCCCGCAAAAAGTTCCTTAACAAAACGATGATTGATTGCAGCCTGCCAATCCTTCTGACTGTTTTTTAATAATTCTCCAACAGTCAAACCTGGCTCAAATGCATAGTCTTGTGTTTCCATATTTACTTTTCCTCTCTTTACTCCTTAGTAATTAATAAAACACCAAGAAATACCAAGCAAAATCGTAATTCCACTTGATCCTTTTAAAGAACACCGAGAGCATTTGCAGAGAGCTACCTAAACAAGCCTATCCAGTTTCGTAAAAGAAAAAACTCTAATTACAGATACGAATTAGAGTTGACTTACAAGATTAGATCGTTCATTTCGCCATACGAAAAAAACTGTTCACATTTCCCTTCGCCAGTCTTAACTGTATCAGGTTCAATGGGTATCATCTCAGCCTAAAGCACCCCAAATGTCTTTATTATTTAATTACTGCACCAGTATAGCAAAAAATGAAAGCCCTAGCAAGATATTTGTTCAAAAAATATATCTATATGGTTTTTTTGATACAAATTGACCTTATTTAAACTTATAAAACACAAGCAAAAACCTCCACATTCAGTGGAGGCAAGCTGTTTTATCAATACAATTTTAAGTCACGAGGATCAACTGGGAA
Organism: Streptococcus mitis; assembly: GCF_003944325.1. Classification (GTDB taxonomy): domain Bacteria; phylum Bacillota; class Bacilli; order Lactobacillales; family Streptococcaceae; genus Streptococcus; species Streptococcus mitis_CW. Next base: position 49,785 of record NZ_RJPX01000005.1, read on the forward strand.
GGTTGGGTTGTAGGGGTTGTGACGAAGTTTGAAATGTTTGACATCTTCAATAGTCTGAGTTCCAGACAACTGCATAACTGTCTTCAATTCCGCATTCAAGTGTTCAAAGACTTGGCGTACACCGACACTACCACCAAGGGCCAAGCCATAGATAACAGGGCGACCAATAGCTACCAAGTCTGCTCCTGAAGCCAAGGCTTTAAAGACGTGTTGACCACGACGAATACCTGAGTCAAAGACAATTGGCACGCGTTTATCAACTGCTTCAGCTACTTCTTGAAGTGAGTCAAAGGCAGCTGGTCCACCGTCAATTTGGCGACCACCGTGGTTGGTTACCCAGATACCAGAAGCTCCTGCAGCAAGCGAACGTTCAACGTCCTCACGGCATTGTGGTCCCTTGACATACACAGGAAGTCCAGAGTATTCAGCGATAAATTCTACGTCGCGTGGAGACAAGCGTTGTTTAGCTGATTTGTAAACAAAGTCCATTGATTTACCAGCACCTTCTGGTAGATATTCCTCAACAATCGGCATGCCAACTGGGAAGACAAAACCATTACGCTTATCGACTTCACGATTGCCTCCTACAGTCGCATCTGCTGTCAAGACAATCGCTTTATAACCTTCAGCCTTCACACGGTCCATGATGTGGCGGTTGATACCGTCATCCTTACTAAAGTAAAATTGGAACCAATGAGGTGTCCCTTGAAGGGCTTCCGTAATTTCAGGAAGGTCTACAGTAGAGTAAGAGCTGGTTGTATAAAGAGAACCAAACTCATGTACACCACGCGCAGTCGCCACTTCACCCTGTTCATTTGCCAATTTATGAGCCGCAACAGGCGCCATGATGATTGGTGAAGACAATTTTTCACCAGCAAATTCAATCTCTGTACTTGGATTTTCAACATCACAAAGAGTATGTGGAACGATGAGTTTGTGGTTAAAGGCGCGAATATTCTCACGTAAAGTAAAAGTATCCTCTGCCCCACTAGCGATATAGCCAAAGGCTGCTTTTGGAATCACTTGTTGCGCCATGGGCTCCAAATCATAGGTATTAATGAAATCTACATGACCTTCTGCATTGCTTGTTTTGTATGACATAAAATGCCCTCCTTAATAAGTAAGCGTTTTCTTTGTGTATTACAAAAATATCTTAACTCTTTTTTCAACACTTTTCAAATATTTTGTTTGAAAATTTCAGAAATTTTATTTCTATGATAAAAAATCCTTATAACAGCAATAAAAAATAGATATTATCCAAAGAAGATTTTAAGTGCTACAATAACTATATTATTTCTAGATGGGAGGTTCTATTTTTGGATTGGTCCATTGTTGAACAATATCTACCACTTTATCAAAAGGCATTTCTTCTGACCTTGCATATTGCAGTTTGGGGGATTTTGGGGTCCTTTCTGCTCGGTTTAATCGTTAGTATCATCCGACATTACCGCATCCCTATTTTGGCGCAAGTAGCAACAGCCTACATTGAATTGTCACGTAATACTCCCCTTTTGATTCAACTCTTCTTTCTCTATTTCGGTCTTCCTCGAATCGGGATTGTCCTATCTTCAGAAGTCTGTGCCACTCTGGGACTGGTCTTTTTAGGAGGCTCCTATATGGCAGAATCTTTCCGAAGTGGGCTGGAAGCCGTCAGTCAAACCCAGCAGGAGATTGGATTAGCTATCGGTCTGACACCTCTACAGGTCTTTCGCTATGTGGTTCTTCCGCAAGCAACAGCGGTGGCACTCCCATCCTTTAGTGCCAATGTCATTTTCCTCATCAAGGAAACCTCTGTTTTCTCAGCAGTGGCTTTGGCCGACCTCATGTACGTCGCCAAGGACTTGATTGGTCTCTACTATGAGACAGACATTGCGCTAGCTATGTTGGTAGGTGCTTATCTGATAATGCTTCTACCCATCTCACTGGTCTTTAACTGGATAGAAAGGAGGCTCCGCCATGCAGGATTCGGGAATCCAAGTACTCTTTCAGGGAAATAATCTTCTGAGAATCTTACAGGGATTGGGCGTTACGATTGGAATTTCTATCCTGTCTGTCCTCTTATCCATGATATTCGGAACAGTCATGGGAGTTATCATGACCTCCCATTCTAGAATCGTACGATTTTTGACACGATTTTATCTGGAATTCATCCGTATCATGCCCCAGCTGGTGTTGCTCTTCATCGTTTACTTTGGCTTAGCTCGAAACTTTAATATCAATATCTCAGGTGAGGTTTCAGCTATTATTGTTTTTACCCTCTGGGGAACAGCTGAGATGGGGGACTTGGTCCGTGGAGCTATCACTTCCCTCCCTAAGCATCAGTTTGAAAGTGGACAGGCGCTAGGTTTGACCAATGTTCAACTTTACTACCACATCATCATCCCACAGATCTTGAGAAGATTGCTTCCACAAGCCATTAACCTTGTCACTCGGATGATTAAAACCACTTCCTTGGTTGTCTTGATTGGGGTTGTTGAGGTAACCAAGGTCGGACAACAAATCATCGATAGCAATCGCCTGACTATCCCAACTGCTTCTTTTTGGATTTATGGAACCATTCTGGTCTTGTATTTCGCAGTTTGCTTCCCTATTTCCAAACTATCCACACACTTAGAAAAACATTGGAGGAACTAAATGTCTGAAACTATCTTAGAAATCAAGGAACTCAAAAAATCCTTCGGAGACAATCCCATCCTCCAAGGTCTTTCCCTGCAAATCAAAAAAGGGGAAGTTGTGGTTATTCTGGGGCCATCTGGTTGTGGGAAAAGTACCCTCCTTCGTTGCCTCAATGGCTTAGAAAGTATTCAAGGTGGAGATATCCTGCTGGATGGCCAGTCCATTATTGGCAATCAAAAAGATTTTCACCTCGTTCGCCAAAAGATTGGCATGGTCTTTCAAAGCTATGAACTCTTTCCCCATCTAGATGTCCTTCAAAACCTCATCCTAGGTCCTATCAAAGCTCAGGGAAGAGACAAGAAGGAAGTAACGGAAGAAGCTCTGCAACTACTGGAACGTGTTGGTTTACTAGACAAACAACATAGCTTTGCGCGTCAATTATCTGGTGGACAGAAGCAACGGGTTGCAATTGTCCGTGCCCTCCTCATGCATCCAGAAATCATCCTTTTTGACGAAGTGACTGCTTCGCTGGATCCAGAAATGGTGCGTGAGGTTCTAGAACTTATCAATGATTTAGCTCAAGAAGGTCGCACCATGATTTTAGTAACCCATGAAATGCAGTTTGCCCAAGCTATTGCCGATCGGATTATCTTCCTCGACCAAGGGAAAATTGCTGAAGAAGGAACGGCTCAAGCCTTCTTTACCAATCCTCAAACCAAACGAGCTCAGGAATTTTTAAACGTCTTTGACTTTAGCCAATTTGGCTCATATCTATAAAGGAGATTTTTATGAAACTACTAAAACCACTCTTAACTGTTTTGGCACTTGCCTTTGCCCTTATCTTTGTCACAGCTTGTAGCTCAGGTGGAAATGCTGGTTCATCGTCTGGCAAAACTACCGCCAAGGCTCGCACAATCGATGAAATCAAAAAAAGCGGTGAGCTACGAATCGCCGTATTTGGAGACAAGAAACCATTTGGTTACGTTGACAATGACGGTTCTTACCAAGGCTACGATATCGAACTTGGTAACCAATTAGCACAAGATCTTGGTGTCAAGGTTAAATACGTCTCCGTCGATGCTGCCAACCGTGCGGAATACTTGATTTCAAACAAGGTGGATATTACCCTTGCCAACTTTACAGTGACTGACGAACGTAAGAAACAAGTTGATTTTGCCCTTCCATATATGAAAGTCTCTCTGGGTGTCGTATCACCTAAGACTGGTCTCGTTACGGACGTCAAACAATTGGAAGGTAAAACCTTGATTGTTACAAAAGGAACGACCGCTGAAACTTATTTTGAGAAAAATCACCCAGAAATCAAACTTCAAAAATACGACCAATATAGTGACTCTTACCAAGCCCTTCTTGACGGACGTGGAGATGCCTTCTCTACTGACAATACGGAAGTTCTAGCTTGGGCGCTTGAAAATAAAGGATTTGAAGTCGGTATTACTTCCCTCGGTAATCCAGATACCATTGCGGCAGCAGTTCAAAAAGGAAACCAAGAATTGCTAGACTTCATCAATAAAGATATTGAAAAATTAGGTAAGGAAAACTTCTTCCACAAGGCCTATGAAAAAACACTTCACCCAACCTACGGTGACGCTGCTAAAGCAGATGACCTAGTTGTTGAGGGCGAAAAAGTTGACTAGTTATTAACTCTTAAAAGGGACTGGATTTTAAACTCCAATCCCTTTTTAAGATTTTACCTATAACATCCTGAGTCTATCTAAGATGTTCAATCTGAACACAGTGTACATACTTTATCTTCTATTGCATATACTTTATCACATAAGATACGAATATCCTCTTCACTATGACTAGCAATCAAAATTGTTGTCCCTTTTTCACTAGAGAGCTTTCTAAACAATGTTCTCATATTTTCTACACTTGATTTGTCCAAGGCATTCATAGGTTCATCTAGTAAAAGAATAGAGGGATTCTCCATAATTGCTTGAGCAATCCCTAGCTTTTTCCTCATACCTAGCGAATAAGTTTTAACTTTCTGGTCTTTTTGCTCATATAGACCAACTATTTTCAGTGTATCATTGATTTCCTGATTACCAACTACTCCTCGTATGCTTGCCAAATATTGTAAATTCTTAAAGCCACTATAATAATTTATAAAACCAGGTTCTTCAATCAAAGCTCCCAAATTAGCTGGAATTTTTCTCTCAGGAACAATATTTTCCCCATTGATTAACACTTCCCCATAAGACGGACTATATAAACCAGCTATTAATTTAAACAATACACTTTTCCCTGAGCCATTCGCACCAGTAATTCCTATAATTTCCCCCTGTTTACAACTAAAATTAAGGTTTTGAAAAACACATGTTTTTTTTAATTCNAACTGAATATTTTTTAATGTAATTATTTCATTCATTCTATAAACCTCCTCTTTTGACGAGTGAAATAGAAAATGCTTTTAAAAAGAAAGACTAAAAATAGCAACTGAAGAAATAGATCTCGTCCTATATCTCCATTTCCTCTATTCAGAATATAAAATAGATAATTGGTTCGATTCCCCACAAATAAACTGCCAAACACAATCATGAGTAAAAAGAAGCTAACACAAGAAAAGTTCATTTGCTCATTCGCTCCTAGTATGTATAACGTAAAGCAAAGCAAGGATAGCACACAAACATTCAAAAAATCAACTATAAACAAAACTCCTATATCCCAGTTTGGTAACTGTAACATAAATTGAATCACTAGAACTTTTACCATGATTAAAACGAGTCCATAAAGAAAACAGGTCCAAATCTGATACCTAATCCAGAGCTTAATAGAAGAAAATCGAATCACTTCCATAAAGAAATCGGATGCTCTTCTACGATATACAACTGCTAGAAAAAATGCATGAATAATAAACCAATGAAGCAACCATATAGATAAGACTAAAAAAGAGTTTTGACTCAGATTAGGCCCTTTTAAAATTTCTATAACAAGTCTATCATTTCCTTCTAACCAATACCATAATCCTAAACAAATCAATATCCAAAAAAGAACATAACCCCAAAAGTACTTGGTATAGATTATCTGATTCAACCTCCACATGTGACTACTTAACTTTCCCATTTCCAACTTTTACACTCTCCTCCAGTTTCTATGAACAGAAAATACAGTCAATGGAATTATGATAGATAGTAATGTAAGCCAATAAATCAATGCATACGGATTGGAATTTACCATATACTGAAAAATTGGCAATAATCCAATTAGCCCATTGTTCAACTGATAAATCCAGAATAAGGATTCTACAAATAAAAAAGTAAACAGAAATACTAAGCTCATGCTTGATTTTTTAAACCAAGAAAAACTGCTAATAGTAAGTAAGGATAAAAAGAAATAGTATGCTATATAAGAGAAAAAAAATCCTATAAAGAAACTAGCATTGTTTGCAATACTTATACCATAAAATTCTCTTAAAAAATCAACCTCCTTTATCTCCAAAGAGAAGCTAAAACCATTACTAAATGCAATTAGAAAAATCAATAAAAATAAAGTCGCCGTCCAAATCCCCGTACTAAGAGCTGCTAATTTGAAACTAAAACTGGTAAAGTGCTTAATTGATTTCAGACGAATGCGGCACTCCAACCTATTAAAATAGTTATTCATCAAATGAAAAAAGAATAATATATATGTGAACGGAAAGCAATATACTCCAGTCGTAATATCTTGAAGTAAGACTAAGAGCCATTCTAATACATTTGGATGGATTGAATATTGGCGACATCGCAGTAAATATACTGTACTAGATAAAATACAGGATAGCAGTAATATAAAATAAACCAATACTGCTAAAAAATCTTTTTTGTAAAATTGAACAAATTGTTTCATTATACGTAGTCCTCTGAATGTAGAAAAAATGTACCATAAACAACCAAACAACTAACAAATAAAATAAAAGCAAGATGCCCACTAACTAAGGAAAGACTGATATCTTTCTGATATCCCAAAGCTAATGTTGTCACAGGTTCTAAGTAAGATAGCTCTAAAATACCCCAAAAAATACCCCCAACCATCATATAGGCAACTGGGATGAAAATAGCTCCTAATTTTTTCTTCACTAGCAAAGCACTAGCTAGTCCAAAAATAGAGAACACAGCGCCCCAAACTCCATACCAGAGAGTCGTTACAAGACTATAGAGAAACTGATTAGAATCAAATAATTCTTTTAAGGCACCACTATAGTCTCCAATATAAATTTCCTGATAAGGAGTCACTAAAAGATTAATTCCTAATAATAATAAATAGGGGAGAAAAAAGACTAGAAAAGAAGAAATAATTACAGTACTACCCACAATAGCCAGATACTTCTTTTTAGAAATTCGACACAATTGTGCTGTTAGAAAATGACTCTCAGCATCCTCTATTATCTGACTAGAATAGGGCAGTGTACAGATAAGTGCAGCTACTAGGCTAATCGGTGAAAATCCTCTAATAGAAGAAGCGGCAAAAAAAATCGATAAACCTTCAATTTTATAAATACCATTGAAAGCAAGGAAATTTCCTAAACTCATGCAAAGAAGGGTCAAAAATAAAGACATATAAAACCGAGGTGATTTAACGACTCGTACAAGATTACAAATAAAAAATTCCATCCCAACTCCTCCTTATAATAAGAATAGGGTGTAGCATTCTTTTTTCATGCTACACCCACAATCAACCATCTTTAAGGCTTACTCTGACAAGTAAGTTAATAAGAATCTGGACTCCAAGAACCTGAAGTATGAATTCTTACATAATTTCCAAATTGTGGCGCCATAGCTAATCTAGTATCAGAACCAATATAATTATCACCACCTCCATTATAGTACATAACAATCCTAGAGCCAGACCCCAATGAATATACCGGGGTAATATCTGACCCACTATAGGCGCTACGAATAGAGGTATTTAATGTTTTACCGCCACCAGTACTGTCATTATTATTAATTCCAGCAGAGGCGTTTTCTTTCTCAAGCTCACTAGTTGTATCCGAACCCCAACTTGGCAACGTTAAATCATAATCTCCAATCTATCTAGCTAAGACTGTAGGGAGAAACAAACTAGCTGCAATTGTAACTACGCAAAAAAGGGAATATATTTTTCTTCTTTTCATGACATCGTCCTCCTAAGAAGTGATAAACAAGATAGTTGATTGATTTAACATATATTATAATTTTATTATAACCAAAAAAGAAAGCGTTGTCAATTATTTTGTTTAAAATATTGTCATATTTTAAACAAAATGGTTAAAAGAGTCTGGGACAAAAAGATTTTAATTTTAGAAATTCTTTATTATAAATTTTAAAAATCGATAGATTATACAAAAAAGCGAACAAAACAGAATTCTGATTGTTAGATAACTCGTTTTGTTCGTTTTTTATATTTAAGGTTGATTTTTGTCCCAGACTCGTCTCTCTTTATCTTACTGACCTAACCTTCTTGCCAATTCTCTTGGTCTTCTTTAAAGCGTTTTAGGAGATCAAGTCCTTCTGGCGTAATGTAACCTTCTTCTTGGGCTAGGTGAATGAGTTCACTGTAGTTAGAAAGCGTCACAAGTTTGACACCTGCATCTGAGAAATTCTTATCTGCTTTTGGCAATTGGTAGCTGAAAATCGCTACAACTCCAAGCACATCTGCTCCTTCGCGTTTAGCTGCTGCTACTGCTTCAAGAACAGAACCACCTGTTGAAATAAGGTCTTCAACCACTACCATTTTTTGACCCTGAGCTACGCGGCCTTCGATTTGGTTACCAGCTCCGTGGTCTTTTGGTTTGCTACGGATGTAGGCAAATGGCAAGTCCATCTTATCAGCAATGATAGCTCCATGAGGAATCCCTGCCGTTGCAGTTCCTGCAATGACTTCTACCTCAGGAAAGGCTTCTTTGATAGCTTCCACAAAGCCATTTTCAATGAGAGTACGAGTTTCTGGATAGGCTAGTGTCACACGATTATCAGTGTAAATCGGTGACTTGATACCAGATGCCCAAGTGAAAGGCTCCTCTGGTTTGAGGTAAACGGCTTGAATTTTCAATAGGTGGCTAGCGATATCTTTAGCAAGTGTCATGGTATTCTCCTTTTATTTTTATAATCTAGTTCTTTAATTCCAGTCCTGTGTCCATTCATCCTTGATGGCATGATAAGCTGCAACAGGATCCTCAGCTTGGGTAATGGGACGTCCCACCACGATATAGTCACTACCGATTTGATAGGCATCCGCTGGCGTCATCACGCGTTTTTGGTCTCCAACCGCAGCTCCCTGTGGACGAATTCCTGGCGTTAAACAGATAAAATCTGGTTTGGTAGCCTGCTTGATGAGTTCCACTTCCTGAGCTGAGCAAACGACACCATCCAAGCCAGCTTGAGCTGTCTTCTTAGCATAGTGAATGACAGACTCTTGCAGGCTGGTTTGAATATTTTGAAACTCCTGCATCTGGGCTTCCGACGTTGAGGTCAACTGAGTGACAGCAATCAATTTGGCTTGACTTCCAAGACCTTCACGCGCAGCCTTCATCATCTCTACACCGCCAGCAGCATGAACATTAGTCATATCCACACCAAGCTGAGACAGAACCTTCATGGCTGATTTTACTGTATTGGGAATGTCATGCAGCTTGAGATCCAAAAAGACACTGTGACCCAGGCCTTTCAAGTAGGACACAATCTCAGGCCCCGTTGCGTAATAAAGCTCCATCCCTACCTTGAGATAAAGGCTTTCTTCTGCTGGGAAAAGAGCTAAAAATTCCTTGACCGCCTCAAAACTAGGAAAATCAAGAGCAATGACTGGACGATGTTCTCGCATAGGTTTCTCCTTTTACCTTTACTAGTGAGAGAGTCTGACTAACAGAAGCCACGAAAAAAGGAACCTGCCAACAGCAAGGTTCCACGAAAAATGGGTAGTCTCCACCCTTTCACCGTCTAACCTTAGCTGCCTCTCTGGACTGCTTTAAAGGTTTTCTATTATTCTATTATTTCTACTAGCACTTGTCAAGTAAAAACATGGCAACTAAAGAGTTATAGAAGGAAAGCTAAACCTAGCGGCGTGATGAACGCTGACTTATTTGATTTCGATTGCTCTCTTCCTCCAGCTTTTTCTTATCTTCTTCCAATTTTTTCTGCTGTTCTTCTAGCCTTTTCTTCTCTTCCTCTTTCTGTTTCTTCTCAGCTTCCTTAGCCTCTTGTTTGGCTTTCTCCTCAGCCTCCATGATTAATTTATCCGCTACAGTGTAACTGTAAATTCCAGCTTCCATATCGACCACACTTGGTTCTGACAATTGAGGCTTAATCTTACTGTAATATGGTAATTTCTTACTCATTTCAGACAGGGGAACCAAGACCTCGTCCGAATCATTCATGGTCAATCGAATTAAATCTGAAGTCACCTTGCTTGGGGCTAGTTCCACCTTCTGGATAGCCGCCTTTAGTTCTGGGCTAATTTGAGCAAGTTCTGACGTAAAGGTTTTGATTTGTTCGCTATCATTAAAGAGAACTGACAAATAAGTTTCTGGTAAACTGACCAGGCTCACAGAACTAGTCTCAAGCTGACCACTTGAAAGAATAGGATAATGATTTTCACCAGAAACATAGTAGGCCACAATATTATATTCCTTAACCTTGATAGTAAACATGATTGGAAATTGATAAACAAGCTGAGCTGATTCAACCCAATAATTAGACTTAATCTGCTCTTCATATTTTGCCTTATCTAGCAGAAGGTTAATCGTATAATCCGAATCCTGAATGCCTGAAGCCTGTCGAATATCATCATCCGTAGTTTGCACCGTTCCCTCAACACGAATATCCTTCATGGTCGCATAAGGACTGAGTAGGTAGGCAGAGACAATCAATAAAAGCAGACTTGGAAATAAAATCGTTAAAGCCCGCAAGATATGGATTGCAGGAATCTTTGCTTTGGCTGGTTTTTCTTTTGTAGCCTTTTTAGCAAGCTTTTTATCCTGGTTCTCCTTCTCTGTAGATTCTGATTTCTCTTTGGATACTTCTTTTTTGATCTCTTCTGAATCTTCTGCTTTTTCTTTAGCATCTTCCTTAGCTGATTCTGGGTCCTTTGGATTAGATTCACTCTCCTGGTCCTGTTTGTCCTCTGACTTCTCAGATTCTTCTCCCATTCGAGCTTGTCTTTCCTTTTCTTTCTCCTCAGCTATGGCCGCCTCTTCCTCAGCCTTCTTTTTTAGATATTCTTGGTTTCGTTTCTGCCATTCTGATAACTCTTTCAATTCTTCGAGGATTTCTTTGCCCTCATTTTTCTTATCTTTTGACATTTACTTTCCTTATGATAAATCTTTTTTCAACAATTGATAAAAATCTGCTAGAGATTTCAATTCCTTAGAAGCCTTCATCTTGGCTTGATAATCTTCCTTGTGGCTTAGTAAGTGAGAAAGCTTCTCTTCCAAACTATCCAAGGTCAAATCGCTTTCTTGAAGCTCTTCTGCATAGCCTTTTTTTACAAAGTAAGCTGCATTTTCAATCTGGTCACCACGACTAGCTTCACGACCTAGTGGCACAATAACATGTAATTTTGCCATGGCCAAGAGCTCAAAAATCGTATTGGCACCACCGCGTGTCACAACAATATCAGCCAATTCCATCAAGGGTTGATAGAGATTGGTCACATAGTCAACACGAAAAAGATTTTGGCTCAACTCGTTCAGACTAGAATCTCCAGTTAGATTGATAATATTGTAGCGCTCTGTCAGCTCTTTCTTATGGTCTGTCACCAATTGGTTAAAGACACGAGCTCCTGCTGAACCGCCGACAAACAGCACTGTTGGCAATTGGGGATTAAAGTGGGTTTGAATATCCACCAATTCATCGGGTTCTGGATTTTTTTGATCTGAAACCTTGGTCACTGCTCCCACATGCTCAACCTTAACCAAACTTGAAGCTTGCTCAAAGGTTGAATACATCTTAGTCGCAAATTTATAAGCGATTTTATTGGCCAAGCCCATAGACAGGTCAGATTCGTGAATAAAGACTGGCACTCCTGACACACGCGCAGCGATAACAGGCGGTACAGAGACAAAGCCCCCCTTTGAAAAAAGGGCCTGTGGACGAAGTCGCAACATGATAAAGAGCGATTGGACAATTCCCCAACCAACTTTAAAGACGTCCAGCATATTTTGCCAAGAGAAATAACGACGCAATTTGCCAGTCGCAATGGAATGGAAGGTGACATCTAAACCCGACTTGAGGATTTCTTGGTGTTCAATCCCACGCTTGTCCCCGATATAGTGGACTTCCCATCCATCTTCGATGAACTCGGGCATTAACAAAAGGTTGAGGGTAACGTGTCCAACCGTCCCCCCACCTGTAAAGACAATTTTTTTCATATTATTCTTTTAACTCCGCTACTGTGTCGATAAAGAGGTCGCCACGTACTTCAAAGTTAGCATACATATCCCAGCTGGCATTGGCAGGACTGAGAAGAACCACGTCTCCTTGAGTCGCAAGCTCATAAGCCTTGCGGGTCGCATCAGCAATATCAGTCGCATCCACATAAGCGACACCAGCCTTGTCTGCTGCCCGTTTGACACGCTCTGCAGACTGACCCAGGATGACCATCTTCTTGAGTCCAGTAATGTCTGGAACCAATTCGTCAAACTCATTCCCACGGTCCAAACCACCTGCAATCAAGATGACCTTGCTGTTGTCAAATCCTGACAAGGCTTTTTGAGTAGCCAAGATATTGGTTGACTTGCTATCATTATAGAACTTAACACCCTTGATTTCATCCACAAATTGGAGACGGTGTTTGACACCACCAAAGGCTGAAAGAGTTTCTTTAATAGTTTGGTTGTCTACACCACGGAGCTTGGCTACTGCAATAGTCGCAAGGGCATTTTCCACATTGTGGCTACCTGGAACTCCGATTTCATTCGCTGCCATGACCACTTCCCCACGGAAGTAAAGTTGACCATCTTCCATATAAGCTCCATCAACCTTTTCCTGTGTTGAGAATGGTACAAGGGTAGCTTGTGTTTTTCTTGCCAATTCTTTTGCCAAGTCTTGGTTAAAGTTCAAGACAAGGAAATCAGCCGCTGTCATCTTGTTTTGGATATTCCACTTGGCTGCTACATATTCCTCAAATGACCCATGATAATCGATATGAGTTGGCATGAGGTTGGTAATAACTGCAATCTCAGGATGGAATTCTTGAACGCCCATCAATTGGAAAGAAGAAAGTTCCATAACAAGCGTGTCCTTGTCTGTCGCTGTTTGGGCCACTTGACTGGCTGGATAGCCAATATTCCCTGATAAGAGACCATGTTGACCAGCAGCAGTCAAAACTTCCCCGATCATGGTCGTTGTGGTTGTTTTTCCATTTGAACCAGTAATACCAACAATCGGTGCTTCAGAAATCAAATAAGCCAATTCCACCTCAGTCAAGACTGGAATACCCTTTGCCAAAGCCTTTTCAATCATGGGATTGCTGTAGGGGATACCTGGATTTTTCACCATAAGGGCGAACTCTTCATCCAAAAGTTCCAAAGGATGGCCACCTGTGATAACCTTGATCCCTTCTTCCAGCAAACTTTGAGCAGCGGGATTGTCCTCAAAAGGTTTCCCATCATTTACCGTTACAATAGCACCTAGCTTGTCCAACAAACGAGCTGCAGATTCACCAGACTTGGCCAAACCTAAAACAAGGACTTTCTTATTTTTAAATTGATCTATTACTTTCATGTCTCGAACTCCATTTCTACTCCTACTATTTTACCATTTTTATGGAAATAAAAAAGCCACAAAGTGTGTTTGTGACTCTTTCTTCTAACTGATACTCTTCGAAAATCTCTTCAAACCACGTCAGCTTCGCCTTGCCGTATATATATGTAACTGACTTCGTCAGTTCTATCCACAACCTCAAAACAGTGTTTTGAGCTGACTTCGTCAGTTTTATCTACAACCTCAAAGCAGTGCTTTGAGCAGCCTGCGGCTAGCTTCCTAGTTTGCTTTTTGATTTTCATTGAGTATGAATCTTGCCATATCATCTATGTGATAAATCGGTAACTCGAATGACTTGGTCCACTTGCTCCCAAATCAGAGGATTGTGGGTCGCAATAATAATAGTTCGATTCGGATTTTTTAAAGATTCTAGGATGGAAAGTAATTCCTCAGAGTTTTTGGGGTCTAGTGAAGCGGTTGGTTCATCTGCGAGAATCAAAGGTGGATCCTTTAAAATTATCTTCGCTAGTGCAACACGTTGTGCTTCTCCTCCTGATAATTCAAAGATAGGTTGCTTCAAATCTAAATAAGAGAGGTTAACACGGTTTAGAGCTTGTTTCATCAAAGAGATTTTCTCTTTTTCTTTCAACTTTTTACCAACTAAACCCAGATTGAGATTTTCTTTGACGGTTTGGCTTTCAATTAAGCCAAAATCTTGAAATAAGTATCCCAAGTAATCTCTAAAGAAAACAGAAGGCTTGATGTCCTTAAGAGAAGTACCATCATAGATGATTTGTCCTTTGTCATATGGCTCTAATCGTCCAATCATATTCAAGAGTGTTGTCTTACCACAGCCACTTGTACCAATTAAGGCATAAATTTTCCCACCTTCAAAATGAAGATTGGTATCTGAAAATAGCTGACGGCTTCCAAATTTTTTAGATATATTCTTTAGTTCAATCATCCTATTTTCCTTTCATAATTGTCATAGAAACACGAGATTCTTTCTGCGCTTGACGGTAAAGCGTCAGAACTGCACTAGCTAGAAAGACTAATAAAGTGAGCAAGCCAATCACCAAGTCTCGACTGCTTAAAATAAAGAGACTAGCACCAAATACAAAACTGGCAAATTGACTAACCATATACTGAGCATGTGTTTCAAAAAATCGTAAACCTGAAATTCGTTTAATCAAGATATCTCGGCGGAATTGCTCGAAATATAGAAGATTGACAGAATAAAAGAGTAACAAGGAACTAGCTATCCCAACAATAGCTCCTAAGATTAAAGTTACTGTTTCAGTTTGAACTTCATTATAACGAGTTAGATAAACACTTCTTCTTTCTTTAAGATAGGATACTTGCTCATAAATTCCAGCTTTCTTCAAGAGTTTAATCCCATCTTCATATCCTTTGACAAAGATATTCTTACCAGCTTTGATAGACCAACTATATTTGGAAATGATACTATCACCTGTAGATGTTGGAGTAAATACAACTAAAATCGGATCAGTTAAGTACTGGATGGATACTGGACTTTCACCGTTATTATAAACAAATCGCTTTTCTCCAGTTGGAAGATAACTAACAATCGCTCTCATTTCATACTCTAAAGGAGCACTTGCCTCCTCACCAGATTTTCCATAATCACTCAATCTTTCTTCAAAAGCTTTCTTAAGTTCTGCTTCTCGAGAGCGCAAATGTTCTGGGAGCAAGAGGATAAACTCACCTTTTTGGAGATGGGCTAACTTCTGTTTGGTCTCAGCATCTACCACGACCTTTTCCTTGTCCAAATAACTGGGACTAACATAGAGCGTATTAGCATCTGGACTATAGGTATCCAGTGTCTCTCCTTGTTCATTTTTTCCTTGTTCATTTTTTCCTTGTGGATTGGCAAAATGAATGAGATTATCTTTTACAAATAGAGCCTGTTCTTCTTCGATTGCTTCCTTGGCAAAGGCATACCACTTATTCTGATTTTCTGTATCTTTTACTCTATCACCTAAGCCAAAAGAAATTTGATAATAGTCTGCTCTATCCTGCCATGCTTGTTTTGAAATTTCAAGTTCTTTCAATCGTTGGTAAGACGTCAAACCTGTCTTAACAGCGTAGCCTACTGTAAAAACAGCTACTAACTGACACAATAGGGTTAAAGCCATCAAGCGTTTAAGGGGTAATCTTCCCTTAATAACGGGAACTAATGCTTTGTAACTCAAACTCATTAGATAAAGAAGCATTAGTAAAATTGAAATCGTCAATAAAAACAACAGATAGAAACTAATCCCAAAACCATAGGTGGCTAACAAGATAGGATAAAACAAACCTTGACTAAAAAGAACGACTCCCCCACCTAGGAAGGAAAGGAGGGCTGATAGAAGGAGCCACTTAATATCAGTAGATAAAGAATGCCCCATGATGGATAAGAGAGTCTGACCAGAAAAGAGTTTTATACCTGCTACTCTCATTTCCTTAATCCGAGTGATAATCACTAAAGCAAAGAAAGATAAGCCAAATATTGCTAAACTAATTAAAATAAGGGGATTTAGTAATATTTGAAAAGCAAGAAAATAGGGCGGTGTCTTTCGGTCAGCAATTGCTTTATAACCCAAATCTCCTAATTTTTCGGCAAGCTTTTCTTTCGTCAGGGAGCCTGACAAAAGGAGATAACTATTTAGTGGATCACTACGTTCACGACTTTCTTGGCTAGCTTCTTGGAATTGTTTTGGTAATGTTCCCTGACCATAAGCTGCATAAGTAAAGTGAGTCGTCCCATCCTTACTCGGCTCTACAATTCTTCTAGCTATTAAACTCTGTTCGGAGTTTGCAAAATTCTCCAATTCCTGTTCAAATACCTCACGCGTCGGTTCCTGAGTATCTTTTTTGACACGAAGTAAAGTAACGGAATCATAGCTTGCATATAAATATTGTGGCGCACGTAAGACAATAATCCAAGCAAGGAAGAAGCTGAGAAAAAAAGTTGATAATAATATGAATAGTTTCTTCATAGTAGACTCCTTATAAAAGAGAATAACTCTATAGAAAAAAATTTTACATTTTATAAATTCTTAGAATTATTTTCCTAGTTTAATCCATCACACCCTGAGCACCAAGACAACAATACTCTTCAAAAATCTCTTCAAACCGCGTCAACGTCGCCTTGCCGTAGATATATGTAACTGACTTCGTCAGTCTTATCTACAACCTCAAAGCAGTGCTTTGAGCAACCTGCGGCTAGCTTCCTAGTTTGCTCTTTGATTTTCATTGAGTATAAATTTAATCCTTTCTTATTTTGAAATCGATTTCTTATACCATAAATATATCACTTTCTATATAACCTGTCAACATATTACACTAAGATATCATTAGTAATAAAATTTTATAGTTTCTTTAAAAATAGATGTCATTAACAAATTTTATTCCAGTTTTTTCCATTCATATAATCCGAGAAAAAGAGATGATGTTAACTAAAAAGCAATTCAAACTACTGTAAAATTCCTAGCAAAAAAGAGAGCCGAAACTCTCTTTTTATCTTCTTTTACTTTTATGGACCGACATGAGGGTAATATCTCGCAAGCTAAAGTATGCTAGGAAGAGCATGGCGATTGCGATAAAAAATTCTGTCGGTAGCTGAAAGATTTGCAGAACTGACAACATCAGCAAAATCAAAAGTGCTACGAAAGCAAAGACGACAAGGACGATATTGACTGTCCCTTTAATGCTTTCTGGTGTCGCAAATACATAGAGTAGTAATAAGAGGATTCCTATGATTAAATAAACCATCTCTATCTCTTTCTAGCTCTTATTCAGCTGATTTTTTCTTCTTGTTAGCTTTCTCACGCTCTGCTTTGTTAAGGATTTGTTTACGCAAACGGATAGACTCAGGCGTTACTTCCATGTACTCATCATCATTCAAGAACTCAAGAGACTCTTCAAGTGTCAAGATACGAGGTGTCTTGATAACAGCTGTTTGGTCCTTAGTAGCTGAACGGACGTTGGTCATTTGTTTTGCCTTAGTGATGTTAACTGTCAAGTCATTTTCACGAGAGTTTTCACCGATGATCATTCCTTCATAAACCTCAGTACCTGGGTTAACAAAGATTGTACCACGTTCTTCGATAGACATGATTGAGTAAGTTGTAGCCTTACCAGCATCGATAGAAACAAGGGCACCACGGTGACGACCACCAATTTCCCCTGGAATCAATGGCAAGTATTGGTCGAAGGTATGGTTCATGATACCGTAACCACGAGTCATTGACAAGAACTCAGTTGAGTATCCAATCAAACCACGCGCTGGAACAAGGAAGACCAAACGAGTTTGACCATTACCAGTTGAAATCATATCCAACATTTCACCCTTACGTTCAGAAAGGCTTTGGATAACAGACCCTTGGTATTCTTCTGGAGTGTCGATTTGAACACGTTCAAATGGCTCACATTTAACACCGTCGATTTCTTTTACGATAACTTCTGGACGAGATACTTGAAGTTCATATCCCTCACGACGCATTGTTTCGATAAGGATTGACAAGTGCAATTCTCCACGACCTGAAACTGTCCATTTATCTGGTGAATCAGTTGGGTCAACACGAAGGGAAACGTCTGTTTGCAATTCTGCTTGCAAGCGTTCTTCTACCTTACGAGAAGTCACCCATTTACCTTCTTTACCAGCAAATGGTGAGTTGTTGACCAAGAAAGTCATTTGAAGAGTTGGCTCATCGATGTGTAGGATTGGAAGAGCTTCAACTGCGTCTGTCGGAGTAATGGTTTCACCGACAAAGATATCTTCCATACCTGAAACGGCAATCAAGTCACCTGCTTTAGCTTCTTGGATTTCACGACGTTCCAAACCAAAGAAACCGAAGAGTTTTGTAACACGGAAGTTTTTAGTTGTACCATCTAGTTTAGAAAGGGTAACTTGGTCCCCAACCTTAACAGTACCACGGAAGACACGACCGATACCGATACGACCTACGAAGTCATTGTAGTCCAAAAGTGAGACTTGGAACTGCAAAGGCTCATCTGAGTTATCTACTGGAGCTGGGATATGGTCAATAATTGTGTCAAAGATTGGTGCCATCGTAGTTTCTTGATCAGCTGGATCGTCTGACAATGAAGAAGTTCCGTTGATAGCTGAAGCATACACCACTGGGAAATCAAGCTGGTCATCATCTGCACCAAGCTCGATGAAAAGTTCCAAGACTTCGTCCACTACTTCTGCTGGACGAGCTGATGGTTTATCGATTTTGTTAACAACCACGATTGGGACAAGGTCTTGTTCCAAGGCTTTTTTCAATACGAAACGAGTCTGTGGCATGGTTCCTTCGTAGGCATCTACGACCAAGACAACACCGTCAACCATTTTCATGATACGCTCAACTTCTCCACCGAAGTCCGCGTGTCCTGGTGTGTCCATGATGTTGATACGAGTTCCGTTGTAAGCAACAGCTGTATTTTTAGCAAGGATGGTGATTCCACGCTCTTTTTCGATGTCGTTTGAGTCCATAGCACGCTCTGCCAATTCAGTACGTGCATCAAGCGTTTCTGATTGTTTCAATAATTCATCAACGAGGGTTGTTTTACCGTGGTCAACGTGGGCGATAATCGCAATGTTACGGATATCTTCTCTTAATTTTGTCATGATTTCCTCTATAGTATTCAAAATTTATTTTCTAACTGAACGATTATACCATATTTTCAAGTAAATAACATAATTCAAGCAAGTGTAAATGTTTTCACTCTGCTTTTCTTTTCACGTCAAGCCTTTTCAAAGCAAGCGACTTATGATAAGATAGGCAGAGTATGCGTTTAGATAATTTATTAGCCCAAGAAAAAGTTAGCCGAAAGGCCATGAAGCAAGCGCTTCTCAAAGGGGAAATCCTAGTCGATGGTTGCCCAGCCCGCTCACTAGCCCAGAATATCGATACAGGGCTACAAGAACTCCTTTTTCAGGGTCGAATCATTCAAGGTTATGAACATACCTATCTCATGCTTCATAAACCTGCTGGTGTCGTTACAGCCAACAAAGACAAGAAACTTCCAACCGTCATGGATCTGCTTCCACCTGATATTCAGTCTGACAAGCTCTATGCCGTCGGTCGACTGGACAGAGATACGACAGGCCTTCTACTCTTGACCGACAATGGCCCCTTGGGCTTTCAACTCCTCCATCCTCAGTATCATGTCGATAAGACCTACCAAGTTGAAGTTAATGGCCTCCTGACACCTGACCATATTCAATCCTTTCAAAAGGGAATTGTCTTTTTAGATGGTACTATCTGTAAACCTGCAAGGCTAGAGATTCTAGCTGCAAGTCCTTCCCTCAGTCAAGCCTCTATCACCATTTCAGAAGGAAAATTTCATCAAGTCAAGAAAATGTTCCTCTCAGTTGGTGTCAAAGTCACCTCTCTCAAACGTACTCATTTTGGGCCTTGGAGTTTGGATGATCATCTAAAAGAAGGAGACTATCGCCCCCTAAACTCAGAAGAGTTGCTAATCATTCGTGACTTTCTCAGAAAAAGTGGTTAAAAAATGAGCTCGGAAAATATCCAAGCTCGTTTTCTTATTTCTCAACTTTGACTTTCCCTTTCCAAGAATCCAAACCATAAGAAAGGATATAAATCTCAGAAAAACCTTGTTTTTTCAAGTAAAGGGCCGCATTTGTGACACGTTGCGCACGTTGGTTTTCGTAAAGAAGGACAGGTTTATCTTTACGAAGGGCTGCAAGACTAGTCTTCAACTGACTTGAAGGAATATTGCGGGCTCCAAGGATATGCTTTCTGTGGAATTCTGCTGGGTCGCGCAAATCAATCAATTGACCCGTACGAATCAAGGCTTCAAACTCCTCATTGTCTACGATTTTAGCCGCACGTCGAATACGCAGATAGTTAAAGCCCATCCACGCCAACATTGCTAGTATAAGTGCCCACAAAATCCAAGTAACCATTAGTTCATTTCTCCATTTTTCTCAATATAATCCAATTCTACCTTGTGCTCTCTGCGAAGAACCGCTTCTGCTTCTAGATAGTCTAATTTGTCCATCAACCCTGCATCGTAAATACGCGAGAGTTCCAGCTTCATCAATTCAATATCATATAAGCGTTTTCCCATGTAAACAATAATACCAAATCGTTTGAGGAATTGCTGCACATCATAGAATGTTTTCATAAGTTTCATTCTAGCAAAATTTTGAGTTTTTTTCAAGAAGAGACTTACACAATGCTCCTGATTTTCCTATCTTCTTTGGCGATTCTGACGCAAGTGTGGTACAATAAAAACATGAGAATTCAACAATTACATTATATTATCAAAATCGTCGAAACTGGCTCCATGAATGAGGCAGCCAAGCAACTCTTTATCACTCAGCCTAGTCTTTCCAACGCTGTGAGAGATTTGGAAAATGAAATGGGCATTGAAATCTTTATCCGCAATCCAAAGGGTATTACCTTAACTCGTGATGGCATGGAGTTTCTCTCCTATGCCCGTCAGGTTGTCGAGCAGACCCAGCTTCTGGAAGAACGCTATAAAAATCCTGTCGCCCACCGTGAACTCTTTAGCGTTTCCTCCCAGCACTATGCCTTTGTGGTCAATGCCTTTGTATCGCTACTTAAGAAAAGCGACATGGAAAAATACGAGCTCTTCCTTCGTGAAACACGGACTTGGGAGATTATCGACGACGTCAAGAACTTCCGTAGTGAGGTCGGTGTCCTCTTTTTGAACAGCTACAACCGTGATGTTTTAACCAAAATGCTAGATGACAACCACCTGCTGGCTCACCATCTTTTCACAGCCCAACCCCATATCTTTGTCAGCAAGACCAACCCTCTGGCAAAGAAAGACAAGGTGAAACTGTCTGATTTGGAAAACTTCCCTTACCTCAGCTATGACCAAGGGACACACAACTCCTTCTACTTTTCAGAGGAAATCCTTTCACAAGAACACCACAAGAAATCCATCGTAGTTAGTGATCGTGCCACCCTTTTTAATCTCTTGATTGGTTTGGATGGTTACACCATTGCGACAGGGATTTTGAACAGTAATCTTAACGGAGACAACATCGTTTCCATCCCATTGGATATTGACGACCCGATTGAGCTGGTCTATATCCAGCATGAAAAAACTAGCCTGTCTAAGATGGGCGAACGCTTCATCGACTATCTACTAGAAGAAGTCCAGTTTGATAGTTGAGAATCACTCTAAATCGAATAACCTAAAAACCTCAAGAACCAGTTTTCAACCCTAGTTCTTGAGGTTTTTTACTTCTAAACATGAATCAAATTAATTTTATACTCATGAAATTTAAATGATAATATTATTTTGTAACTATAGTATAGGTTATAAAAATAGAAATGAAAATTAATCTAAAAATCCTTTATAAGTTATCAGATCAATAACTAATAATTCCAGAGAATCCGCATAATCATTCAGTTCTTTATGTGGAATATTTTCAATTAAAAAATTTGTTGGCCAATATTCTCCATGAAAATCTTTATTTCTAAAATGATAGACAAACCAAACAAAATATTTGATGAAATCTGTAGGAGTAGCTATTTCAGACTGATTATTCCATTCTTTCTTTAAATTCTCATACAATTTTTTTGTCCCTTTATCAAAATCTTCACTATGACTTTCAATATAATATTTAAACATCTCTTTAATTTTTTTACGTAATATGGGATCAGAATATTGTAAGTTTATATATCTCTCTTTAAATCTATCTAAATCACCGCTATAGTTCCTATCTGAAAAATTAATTCCTTCAATAAATACACGTGCCTGTCTACTGAACTGCTGTCTATCTGCAATAATTTTTTTAATTTCTTTTATAGTTTTCTTAAAATGAAAATTATCTGCATCTTTAATATAAGCTAGAATAGCATTTATTCGTTCCTTTTCCGATTTATTTGTAACACATTTCCAATCATATAGAGCATTAAATGCACGCCAAATATTTTCTAACTTTCTTTCTTTATTCGCTTTAGCAAGAACAATATTCATTAGGATACGTGTCAACACATCTCCCTGCTCATTATAAAGAAACATTTTATCTAATAATTCAGTGCTAATAGAATGTTCTCTATCTTCCTTAGCAAATAAGTTTCTTTGTTCAAAAGGGATGTCTTTCTCCTCGTCAGTTATAAATGTGATAGAGTCAATACTCAAAATTTCTCCAGTAAAATAAATATATAAAAGTCCTTTTACAATACCACGATAGTAATTACTCTTAACTGTAAAAAAGTCATCTTCAAGGTCTATCCGATTCGTTCTATTCCCTGAAAGAATTAAAGTTTGGTTTCTATACTCCAAGACATCCTTACACATCTCCCCTGAAGCTTTTTGATGATATTCAATTTCTTTCTTAAAATCATCTGAAACAAAATTCCCCTTTACAACAACCTTAAATTCAGCTTTCTTCTTTTTTACCATGCTATTTTTTCCTCATCTTAAGTCAATCATTTAAACTTATAATTTATTTACACCCTATACTTTTACCGTTTTAATAAAATAAGAAATCAAAAACTGAGAATAGAATCTCTATTTTTCATATATTGATGAGTTTTCTGTGATGTATTTAAAATTAAATGACCACCACAGCACCTCATCCCTATCCTACCCACTCACCATTGGTATTGACTGTATAGCCATCTGGTGTAGTGGTGTTTACTGCCAAAGCTCCTGAACTGTAGGCGTAGTACCATTTACCAGAAACTGTAAACCAGCCTGTTTTCATAGCACCTGACTTGTCAAGATAGTACCATGAGCCATTATCTTTAACCCAACCTGTAGCCAGTGAACCTGTTTCATTCAAGTAATACCATGTACCACCAGTCTTGACCCAGCCAGTTTGCATCCAACCTGCGTGGTCAAAGTAGTACCATGTACCCTTAATTTGTTCCCAACCGTTGGTTGTATATGAACCGTCAGCATGTTTGTACCACCAGCGACCAGCTGACTCAATCCAGTTACCAGCTTGTGAAGCTTTTGAGTCTTCTACTTTCTTGAGTTCTGTATCTGTTTTCTTATCCGCTTGTTTCCCTGCAAGATACTCCAGATACCAATCTGATAAATTGTAATAGTCCTTTCTTTCAGCCTTAACCAACTTATCAAACTCTTCTTGAATTTCAGCTAATTTAGCTTGTTCAGCTTTCAATTTAGCTGTAACTGCGTCTAATTTATCTTGTGCCAATTTTGCAGTAGATTTTGCTTGAGTTAGTTTTGCTTCCAAATCAGCTACTTTTGCTTGCGCATCTGCAAGATTCTTATCTGCGTTTAGATAAGCACTCAATTCTGTTGCAATTGCTTTTGCATCTGACACCAATTTGTCTTTTTCTTCATGTAGTTTCGCTTGTTCAGCTTGAAGAGCAGTCAACTTGTTTTCTTCTGCTTGCAATTTTGCTTGCGCATTTGTAAGAGCAGTTTCAGCACCTTTTTGAGCCGTTTTGGCTGTAGCAAGTTCAGCTTTAGCTGTTTCAAGAGCAGTTTGTTTTTCCGCTTGGCTTCTTGAGAAGTTTTCAACAGCTTTTTCAGCATTTGCTTTACGTTCTTGTGCATTTTTCAAAGCAAGGTTTGCTAATTGCAAGTTCTTTTCAGCGACTTCTGTTTGAAGTGGACTATTTGTTTTGCTTGCCAATTCTTTCTCAGCTTGCGCACTAGCTGCGAGTGCATCTGCATATTTTCTTACAGATTTTGCAAGTGATGTTTCAGCGTTTCTAAGAGCAGTTTGAGCTTGACTGTTTTGTTTTTGTGCTTCAGCTAGTTTTGCTTCAAGTTGGGCAAGTTCCTTTGACTTAGAAACTGGAGTTCCTTCATTTGAAAATGCTGTAATCATGTAATGACGACCATTGATATTAGCTACGTCAATACCAACATATTTTGCAAAGTTTAGGTTTGCATAAAGGTGTCCCCATGGGTAATTTTCATCAGCTGTTGTGAATTTGTCAAGATATGTTGAACCAACTAATTCATTATAAACAGCTTGTTTTAGTTCATACATATTTGAAATATTTGAACGTGTAGGTCCAATATTTTCAACAGCATTTGCTACGTGACCATGAACAATCGGGTCTAATCCACGTTTTTCATATTTGTCAACTTGTCTTGAAGCTAAAGCGACAGCTTCTTTAGTTGTTGCTGTTTCTGATTGTACATTAAATGAATTTTTAAATGCATTTCTGATTTGTTTTAATCCATTAACATAAAATTCTGAGATTTCAAGTTTTTGAGCATCTGTTAAATTGTCAATATCAACTGGACGATTTAAATCAGTTTTATCATATTTGACATTAGAATTTGATTGTTTAACAATATCAGCTGCAGAATTGAGAATCAAATCATCTAAATCATTTTTAATTGCATTGTTTTTGTTAGCTTTTTCTAATTTTAATAGTTGTCCAAATGTAACAACATTTGAAGAAACACCAGCTGATTTCAATACATCTGCTGAAAATCCATTATACACATTTGACGGAATAGTGAATGTTGGATTTGGAATGCTCATTCCTTCAGATTTATTTAATTTAGCTTTTTCCACATCCAACGCAGTTTGAGCTTCTTTTTCTTTAGACGCTGTAGCATCTGCTTTTGTTTGGATAGAATCAACTTTATTTTGGTCGGCGTCCATCATTTCTTTAGCTAATTTCAAGGCATCATTTTTGACATTCACATTGTTTTCAGCTTGTTTGATGGCATCTGCGCGGTTGCTATCTGCTTTCTTAGCGGTTTCGACAGCTTTTGTTGCGCTTGAGATATTCGCATTCGCTTGTTCAATATCTTTTTCAGCTTGGGCAAGAGAGGCTTTAGCTTCACCAAGTCCTGAACCATTTAGCGCGTCTTCAGCTGATTTTACATTCGCTTCTTTAGCGGTTACTGTTTTATCCGCTTCAGCTTTCTTACTTGTTGCACTTGCAACGTTAGCTGTTTCAGTTGCTACAGTCTCAGTTTGCGCTTTAATCGCTTCAGTAGACACTTCAGTTGCTTTTTGATTGGCTTCTTGAGCTTTTACATTGGCGTCTTGTTTAGCTTTTGTAGCAGTGATATTTTCTTCTGTAGCATTTGCTTTAACAGCTTCAGCTGACTTTAAGTCTTCTTTAGCGCTTGTCAAAGCAGTTTCGGTAGTTGTGACAGTTTGGTTAGCAGAAGTAGCTTCAGCTTTTGCTGTTTGGCTTTCAGCTTCAACTTGCTTAACAGTAGACGCTTGAGAATCAAGAGCAGGTTTGATATCAGAAGATTTCTTCACTTCTGGTTTTGTATCAGCTACAGGTTTTGAAACAAGAGCTGGTTCGTTGACAGCAGTTGTATCAACTGCTGTTGTAGTAGTTGCTTCCTGAGCAAATGCAGGCACACCAACAGACGCAAGCGCAATAGCTGTTGAGGTTGTGAGGGTTTTCAGTTTTTTCATCATTTTCTCCTTTGATGGCTGATAGAATAGGATTGAGTGGTAAGTCAATCCTTGTTATACTAGTATAACAAGCCAGCTTTGTTAGCTATTCTTTCCCTTATCATACCATAATAGATATTTAATTTTTTCGACATTTAAACTATAGTTTCAATATAATTTTTTATATAAAAATAGCATAAAAATCTAGTTATCCGCATAAAAACTGGACTTATCACACTTTATCAAGGTCAAAACCACTCAATTTACTACTAATTTACTACTTATGAATGAGCTTTGATACGACGATTTATCCTTGAAAAGTGAAGATATAAAGATACTTCCAATAAAATTTGAATATTTAATAGGTAGACACTTCAAAAAATGAGGTGTCTATTTTTTTACCCGATTTTGAAAGGAAGTGAACTTATGAAAACAAAAAATCAAGAATCAAAAGGTCGTTCCCCACTCTTTAAGACCATCAAACATTCATTCAGCCAATAAAAAAGAAAGGATAGGTAAAAATATGGAACTTAAATTTGTGATTCCCAACATGGAAAAAACATTCGGCAATTTAGAATTTGCTGGCGAGGATAAAGTCGTTCAGCGAAGAATCAACGGACGGCTAACTGTCTTATCAAGAAGCTATAATCTCTATTCTGATGTTCAAAGAGCAGATGATATTGTGGTGGTGCTTCCTGCTGAAGCTGGCGAAAAACATTTCGGCTTTGAGGAACGTGTGAAGTTAGTCAATCCACGTATTACCGCAGAGGGCTACAAAATCGGCACTCGTGGTTTTACAAATTACCTTTTACATGCTGACGACATGATAAAAGAATAAAGAAAGAGAGGAAAAATGATGAGATTAGCAAATGGCATTGTATTAGATAAAGACACGACTTTTGGAGAATTGAAATTCTCTGCTCTACGTCGTGAAGTGAGAATCCAAAATGAAGACGGGTCGGTTTCAGATGAAATCAAGGAACGTACCTATGACTTAAAATCCAAAGGACAAGGACGCATGATTCAAGTAAGTATTCCTGCCAGCGTGCCTTTGAAAGAGTTTGATTATAACGCACGGGTGGAACTTATCAATCCCATTGCGGACACCGTTGCTACTGCCACCTATCAAGG
Source organism: Streptococcus mitis (assembly GCF_003944325.1). Lineage (GTDB taxonomy): Bacteria > Bacillota > Bacilli > Lactobacillales > Streptococcaceae > Streptococcus > Streptococcus mitis_CW. Next base: position 76,578 of record NZ_RJPX01000005.1, read on the forward strand.
AGCAGATGTTGACTGGTATATCAAGGCAGACGATATTGTGCTGACAAAGGATTCTAGTTCATTCAAAGCTCAACCACAAGCAAAGAAAGAACCGACACAAGACAAATAGTCGCTAGGTAGAAAGGAGACTTTTTCGCATGAAACAGCGTGGTAAAAGGATTCGCCCATCTGGTAAAGATTTAGTCTTTCATTTTACGATAGCGTCACTCCTGCCTGTTTTCCTGCTGGTTGTCGGACTGTTTCATGTGAAGACAATCCAGCAGATCAACTGGCAGGATTTTAACCTATCACAAGCAGATAAGATTGACATTCCCTATTTAATTATCAGTTTCAGTGTCGCAATTCTTATCTGCTTGCTGGTAGCGTTTGTATTCAAACGGGTTCGCTATGATACGGTTAAACAACTTTACCACCGTCAAAAACTGGCAAAGATGATACTTGAAAACAAGTGGTATGAATCTGAACAGGTCAAAACAGAGGGTTTCTTTAAAGATAGTGCTGGTCGTACAAAGGAAAAGATAACCTACTTCCCTAAAATGTATTATCGACTTAAAAATGGCTTGATACAGATACGGGTGGAAATCACGCTGGGAAAATATCAAGACCAACTCTTACACTTGGAAAAGAAATTAGAGAGTGGCTTGTACTGTGAGCTGACGGATAAAGAGTTAAAGGATTCCTATGTGGAATATACTTTGCTCTATGACACCATAGCCAGTCGTATTTCTATTGATGAAGTAGAAGCTAAAGATGGTAAACTTCGCTTAATGAAAAACGTATGGTGGGAATATGATAAGCTCCCTCATATGTTGATTGCTGGTGGTACAGGTGGCGGTAAAACTTACTTTATACTGACACTGATTGAAGCCTTGCTTCATACAGATTCAAAACTGTATATTCTTGACCCGAAAAATGCTGACCTTGCGGACTTAGGTTCTGTGATGGCAAATGTCTACTATAGAAAAGAAGACTTGCTTTCTTGCATTGAAACATTCTATGAAGAAATGATGAAACGTAGTGAGGAAATGAAGCAGATGAAGAACTATAAGACTGGCAAAAATTATGCTTACTTAGGTCTCCCGGCACACTTCTTAATCTTTGATGAATACGTCGCTTTCATGGAAATGCTGGGAACAAAAGAAAACACCGCAGTTATGAATAAGCTGAAACAGATTGTCATGTTAGGTCGTCAAGCTGGCTTCTTTCTAATACTGGCTTGTCAACGTCCAGACGCAAAATATTTAGGCGACGGAATCCGTGATCAGTTTAATTTCAGAGTGGCTTTAGGTCGTATGTCTGAAATGGGCTATGGCATGATGTTTGGCAGTGACGTACAAAAGGATTTCTTCTTAAAGCGAATCAAAGGTCGTGGCTATGTTGATGTAGGAACAAGTGTCATATCAGAGTTTTATACTCCCCTTGTACCAAAAGGATATGATTTCTTGGAGGAAATTAAAAAGTTATCCAACAGCAGACAGTCCACGCAGGCGACGTGCGAAGCGGAAGTCGCAGGTGTGGACTGATCTTGCTGGCTGGTGTGGCAATAGCCACGCCAGCACTTAACCCCCCGTATCTAACAGGGGGGTACAAATCGACAGGAAACAGTCAAAAAAACATTAGAAAATCCTTTGGTTACAAGGGATTTACAAAATTTCAGCGTATGTCAAATGGGCTTTAAAAGTTGACATACGCCTTTTTGATTGGAGGGATTTTTACTGAATGAACAAACTTGGTTACAGCATTTAAAAGAAAAACGCTTGGCTTATGGACTATCTCAAAACCGTTTAGCTGTTGCGACTGGTATTACAAGGCAGTATCTAAGCGATATTGAAACAGGAAAAGTCAAGCCATCAGAGGATTTACAGCAGTCCCTTTGGGAAGCTCTGGAACGCTTCAATCCCGACGCTCCCCTTGAAATGCTGTTTGATTATGTAAGGATTCGCTTTCCGACAACAGACGTACAGCAGGTGGTCGAAAACATCTTACAACTGAAACTGTCCTATTTTCTTCATGAGGACTATGGTTTCTATTCTTATTCAGAGCATTATGCTTTAGGCGACATATTCGTCCTTTGCTCCCATGAACTGGACAAAGGAGTTCTGGTGGAATTGAAAGGTCGTGGGTGCAGACAATTTGAAAGCTATCTTCTGGCACAACAAAGAAGCTGGTATGAGTTCTTTATGGACGTTTTGGTGGCTGGCGGTGTGATGAAACGCCTTGACCTTGCCATTAACGATAAGACAGGGATTTTAAATATCCCTGTACTCACTGAAAAGTGCCAACAGGAAGAATGTATCTCCGTCTTCCGCAGTTTTAAAAGCTATCGCAGTGGCGAACTGGTACGCAAAGAGGAAAAGGAATGTATGGGAAACACCCTCTATATCGGTTCATTACAAAGTGAAGTTTATTTCTGTATCTATGAAAAGGACTACGAGCAGTACAAGAAAAATGATATTCCCATTGAAGACGCAGAAGTAAAAAACCGTTTTGAGATTCGATTGAAAAATGAGCGTGCCTATTATGCAGTCCGTGATTTACTCGTCTATGACAATCCAGAGCATACCGCCTTTAAAATTATCAATCGGTATATCCGTTTTGTAGATAAAGACGATTCCAAACCTCGTTCTGATTGGAAACTGAATGAAGAATGGGCTTGGTTTATTGGGAACAATCGTGAACGATTAAAACTAACCACAAAACCAGAGCCTTACTCCTTCCAAAGGACGCTGAACTGGCTATCTCATCAAGTTGCCCCGACCTTAAAGGTTGCGATTAAACTTGATGAAATCAACCAGACGCAGGTTGTAAAAGACATTCTCGACCATGCGAAACTGACAGACCGACACAAGCAGATTTTGAAGCAACAGTCAGTAAAAGAACAGGACGTGATAACAACAAAAAAAGGATATCTGTCAACCATACCAGTTGACAGATATCCAAAAAAAGATATAATGGGAGATAAGACGGTTCGTGTTCGTGCTGACTTGCACCATATCATAAAAATCGAAACAGCAAAGAATGGCGGAAACGTAAAAGAAGTTATGGAAATAAGACTTAGAAGCAAACTTAAGAGTGTGTTGATAGTGCATTATCTTAAAATTTTGTATAATAGGAATTGAAGTTAAATTAGATGCTAAAAATTTGTAATTAAGAAGGAGGGATTCGTCATGTTGGTATTCCAAATGCGTAATGTAGATAAAACATCTACTGTTTTGAAACAGACTAAAAACAGTGATTACGCAGATAAATAAATAAATACGTTAGATTAATTCCTACCAGTGACTAATCTTATGACTTTTTAAACAGATAACTAAAATTACAAACAAATCGTTTAACTTCTGTATTTGTTTATAGATGTAATCACTTCAGGAGAGATTACATGAACAAAAATATAAAATATTCTCAAAACTTTTTAACGAGTGAAAAAGTACTCAACCAAATAATAAAACAATTGAATTTAAAAGAAACCGATACCGTTTACGAAATTGGAACAGGTAAAGGGCATTTAACGACGAAACTGGCTAAAATAAGTAAACAGGTAACGTCTATTGAATTAGACAGTCATCTATTCAACTTATCGTCAGAAAAATTAAAACTGAATACTCGTGTCACTTTAATTCACCAAGATATTCTACAGTTTCAATTCCCTAACAAACAGAGGTATAAAATTGTTGGGAATATTCCTTACCATTTAAGCACACAAATTATTAAAAAAGTGGTTTTTGAAAGCCGTGCGTCTGACATCTATCTGATTGTTGAAGAAGGATTCTACAAGCGTACCTTGGATATTCACCGAACACTAGGGTTGCTCTTGCACACTCAAGTCTCGATTCAGCAATTGCTTAAGCTGCCAGCGGAATGCTTTCATCCTAAACCAAAAGTAAACAGTGTCTTAATAAAACTTACCCGCCATACCACAGATGTTCCAGATAAATATTGGAAGCTATATACGTACTTTGTTTCAAAATGGGTCAATCGAGAATATCGTCAACTGTTTAATCGAGTAGGGGATAATCTCTAGCCCCTCTCACACCACCGTACGTGCCGTTCGGCATACGGCGGTTCAACTAACTTTTAACGCATGTCGTTCAAGGTAATAATCCAAACACGAAACCAGTCCACGTTTCTCAAGGACTGGTTTTGATATAGCACGTTTAAGTACCGACTTCTGAGCTACTAATTGATAGTGGTCACCCCAGCCAGATACCTTATCTGCTATCCATTTAGGAACTCCTAACT
>NZ_RJPX01000006.1:0-75666 GCF_003944325.1 Streptococcus mitis
GAATACACTGATCCAGTAGCGAATACACTGATCCAGTAGCGACCAAAGGCACGCAAGAACCAGGACGTGAGGGAGAATCAGCGGTTAACGAGTTACTAGAGTACACTAATCCAGTAGCGACAAAAGGAACACAAGAGCCAGGACATGAAGGAGAATCAGAGGTCCAACCGGAGTTACCAGAGTACACTGATCCAGTAGCAACTAAAGGAACACAAGAACCAGGCCATGAAGGAGAATCGGCGGTTAACGAGTTACCAGAGTACACTGATTCAGTAGAGACAAAAGGGACGCAAGAGCTAGGACATGAAGGAGAATCAGAGGTCCAACCGGAGTTACCAGAGTACACTGATCCAGTAGCGACCAAAGGCACGCAAGCACCAGATCATGAGGGCGAAGCTGCAGTAGAAGAAGAACTTCCGACTTTAGAGGTTACTACACGAAATAGAACGGAAATCCAGAATATTCTTTATGCAACAGAAGAAATTCAGGATCCAACACTTCTGAAAAATCGTCGTGAAACTGAACGACAAGGTCAAGCAGGAACGCGTACAATTCAATATGAAGACTACATCGTAGATGGTAATGTCGTAGAAACTAAAGAACTATCACGAACTGAAGTAGCTCCAGTAAAAGAAATCGTTAAAGTAGGAACACTAGTCAAAGTTAAACCTACAGTAGAAATTGCCAACTTAACAAAAGCTGAGAACAAAAAATCTATAACTGTAAGTTATAACTTAACAGACACTACATCAGCGTATGTCTCTGCCAAAGCGCAAATTTTCCAAGGTGATCAGCTGATTAAAGAGGTGGATATAGAAAATCCTGCTAAAGCGCAAGTAATCTCAGGTTTAGATTACTACACACCTTACACACTAAAAACACGTTTAACTTATAATCTAGGAGAAAACGATGAACAAAGTACAGAAACATCAACTCAAGCTTTCCAATTAGATTATAAGAAAATAGAAATTAAAGATATTGATTCAGTAGAATTATACGGCAAAGAAAATGACCGTTATCGTAGATATTTAAGTCTAAGTGAAGCACCGACTGATACGGCTAAATACTTTGTAAAAATAAAATCAGATAGATTCAAAGAAATGTATATACCTGTAAAATCTATTACAGAAAATACGGATGGAACTTATAAAGTGATGGCAGCTGTTGATCAACTTGTAGAAGAAGGTGCAGAAGGATATAAAGAGGACTACACATTTAATGTAGCTAAATCTAAAGCGGAGCAACCAGGAGTTTATACATCGTTCAAACAACTTGTAACAGCGATACAAAGCAACTTAGCAGGTGTATATAAATTAGCTGCGGATATGACAGCCGATGAAGTAGGACTACCAGAAAATCAAACAAGTTACATAAAAGGAGAATTTACAGGAACGTTAGTAGGAACAGAAGGAAGCAAAGCATATGCTATATATGACCTGAAAAAACCACTGTTCGACATATTAAAAAATGCAACTGTAAAAGATTTAGATCTTAAAAATACACAAGTGGATAGCAAAGAGAATGCCGCAGCAGTAGCAAAAACAGCGGATAATGCTACTATCAGCAATGTAGCTGTAGAAGGAAAAGTATCAGGTAGAAAATCAGTTGCAGGATTAGTAGTAGATGCAACAAATACAAGAATAGAAAACAGCTCATTCAGCGGAAAACTAATCGCCAACCACGCGGATAACAATGCAAATTACGCTGGAGGAATCGTTGGTAAATTAACTGGTGGAAATGCCAAAGTTGATAAATCGAAAGTAGATGTTGTAATCTCTACAGCAGCACGTAATAATAACCAAACAGCCGGAGGAATCGTTGGTAAACTAGAAAACTCTGCTTTAGTCACAAGATCTGTAACAACAGGTAAAATCCTCAACGGTCAAGGATATCCAAGAGTTGGGGGAATAGTTGGGTCTACATATCCAAGAGGTCGTGTGGATAATGTAGTAAGCAATATGAATGTTGGTGATGGATATGCTACTACAGGAGATCAATTCGGTAGTGCAGATGTGAAGAATGCTATTACTTCTGTTGAAAATAAAAAACAAGATAACTTCGTTCGAAAAGTAACTAAAGAAGAAGTGGATGCTAAGATTACTTCTTATGGAATCACAGTAACTCTTGATGATACTGGGCAAGACCTAAAAGCAAACTCAAAAGAAGTTGACTATACAGCATTAAGTAAAGCGCAAGTTGAAAGAAAAGTAGCTTATAATAACATAGAAAAACTAATGCCGTTCTACAATAAAGAGCTAGTTGTTTACTATGGTAACAAAGTAGCGACAACGGATAAACTTTATACTACAGAACTGCTAGACGTAGTGCCTATGAACGGAAATGAAGTAGTAACGGATATTAATAATAAGAAAAATTCAATCAATAGAGTTATGTTACACTATAAAGACAACACAGTAGAATACTTAGATGTAACATTCAAAGAAAACTTCACAAACAGTCAAGTAGTCGAATACAATGTCGCAGACAAAGGATATATATTCACACCAGAAGCATTCGTATCAGATTACACAGCGATAACTAATAATGTACTAAGTGAATTGCAAAATGTAATGTTTAGCTCAGAAGCGACTAAGAAAGTATTAGGAGCGGTAAATAATGCAGCGTTAGATAACTTATACTTAGATAGAGAATTTGAGGAAGTTAAAACTAATATAGCAGAGCACTTAAGAAAAGTATTAGCAATGGATAAATCAATCAACACTACAGGAGATGGTGTAGTTGAATACGTAAGTGAAAAAATTAAAAATAACAAAGAAGCATTTATGCTGGGACTTACATACATGAACCGTTGGTACAATATTAATTATGACAGTCTGAATACGAAAGATTTATCAGTGTACAAATTTGACTTTAACGGAAATAATGAAGCTTCAACGCTAGATACTATCATCGCTTTAGGAAATAGCGGACTAGAAAACTTACGAGGACCAAATACGACAGGTCTATATGCGAGCACACTTGCACCACTTAAAGGAGAAGATTCAGTCTTTGACTTCGTAGAAGCGTATAGAAGACTGTTCCTGCCGAACAAAACAAATAACGAGTGGTTCAAAGATAATACAAAAGCATACATAGTAGAAGCGAAATCAGACATAGAAGAAGTTCGTGAAAAACAAGTATCACCAACAGCTGACAAGAAATACTCAATCGGAGTATATGATAGAATATCAGCACCAAGTTGGGGTTATAAGAGCATGATACTGCCACTATTAACGATGAAAGAAGAAAGTTTGTATGCAATATCTACTCTATCAACATTAGCCTTCGGTAGCTATGAACGTTATCGAGACAGAGGAGCGGACGGAGTTATCTTATCAGGAGAAGCTCTACGTCAATATGTTAGAGGAAAAGTAGATCAATCTGCGAAATGGCAAAGAGATCATTATGATATCTGGTATAGAGTTCTAGCGCCAGAATTTAAAGAAAGATTATACCGTGCAGTACCGGTAACAGACGCATTTGAGGTGAAAGATACAAATGGTAGAGGCTACTGGGCAACATTATCAGAAAAAAATATAGACTCTATCTATAGTTTCTTCGGACCAGTAGGTAAATACCATACACCAAGACCGAATGCAGGTGCTTACGCAACAGGAGTAGAGGCGTACTTTGTAATCGATAGACTGTTAGACCAGTACGGAACATCGGTTTATAGTCATGAGATGGTACACAATTCGGATTCTTCGATTTACTTTGAAGGGAATGGTAGACGAGAAGGACAAGGTGCGGAATTATATGCACTAGGACTACTTCAATCAGCGGATAGTGTGGATAAAGAAGCGATAGTATTAAACACAATCTTCAAAGGAGATAAAGACTCAAAAACTCGCTTGCACACATACGATCCAACGGCGAGATTCACCTCTGAAGAAGAAATTCAACACTACTTACATGGAATGTATGATGTGTTATACACACTTGATGCAATGGAAGCTAATGCAGTATTAACACAAACTGATGCTGTTAAGAAACAATGGTTTAGAAAAATCGAAAACTACTACGTGCGCGACGATAAATACAACAAAGACACACACGCAGGAAACAAAGTTCGTCCATTAACAGATGAAGAAGTAACAAGATTAACAACATTGAACTCATTAATTGAGAATGATATCATTAATAGACGTGCTTATCAAAATGAAACTCAATACGGAAGAAATGGCTATTACACGATAAGTATGTTCTCACCTATCTACGCAGGACTAAGCAATCCAAACGGTGCACCTGGAGATGTAATGTTTAGAAAAACAGCGTTTGAATTATATGCAGAAAAAGGATACCACAAAGGGTTCTTACCTTACGTGTCTAACCAATACGCAGCGGATGCACTTGCAGAAGGAAGTAAAACATACTCAAGTTGGTTTAGACGTGATGTTGCTTTAGTCACAGATAATTTAGTATTGAAAAAAGTATTTGATAATCGCTATCCAAACTGGGCAGAATTCAAAAAAGATATGTTTAACCAACGTATCAGTAAACAAAATAACTTAAAAGTAATAACAATTCAGTACGAATTAGATAAACCAAATAGCACAAAAGAAGTAACTATCTCATCAGCACAAGAGATGCAAGCTCTAATCGATGCAGCAGTAGCACATGATGTGAAAAATCTTAAACGAGCAACAGAAAATGTCCCATCAAGTTGGGTACACTTACTAAAACAAAAAATCTACAACGCGTACCTGCGTAGCACAGATGATTTCAGAGAATCTATTTATAAATAAGATTGTAAAGTTTTATTGTTGAATAGTGTTTCTTGTAAGAATGAGGAGTAAGATGACCAATCTACTCCTTTTTCTTATGGAGTGATATAGAAATTTTATTGAATGCAGATTGTAGGAATCATCTTCCACTCGCTAACGACCAATGGTGGCAAGATGTATCTCAATCCCGCAGAAAACGTTGATTTGAGAAATAACTTTGCTAGGGGAGTTCCTCCAAGTTGTCTGACTTGACTTTCTTGATGGAAATTATACAATAGTTGTAATAAAAACAATTACAACTAGAAAAGAGGACCATTTATGACCTATGAATACAAGAGTCACATTTATTTAGCAGAGGCAGTTTTAAATGTAAAGGATTTGGCAAGTCAAACAGCCTTTTATCAGCAAGTTATTGGTTTAGAAATCTTATCTCAAACTGAGACAGAGGTCGTTCTGGGGCTTGGAGGAAAAGCCTTGGTACACTTGATTCAAGCACAAGAGAGCGGAGAAGTGAGGGAACATTATGGTCTTTACCATCTGGCTATTCTCTTACCGACACGAAAGGCTTTGGCTGATATCTTGAAACACCTGACAGATTTACAGATTCCTCTTGTCGGCGGTGCAGACCATGGTTACAGTGAGGCTTTTTACTTGGAGGATTTGGAGGGAAATGGCATTGAACTCTATCGAGATAAGCCGGTTTCCACATGGGATATTCGAGAAGACGGTCGTATTATAGGGGTCACTGAGGTTCTTGCGGCATAGGATATCTATGAGTTGGGGGAAAGAGTAGAGCCCTTTATCCTAGCAGAAGGCACGAGAATGGGGCATATCCATCTTTCCGTCAAGGATAGTCGAAAGTCCAGCCAGTTTTATCAAAAAGTGTTAGGGTTAGAGGATAAATTCAGTGTGCCTAGCGCTAGTTGGATTGCAGCTGGGGATTACCATCATCATTTGGCAGTCAACGAATGGGGAGGAAAAGGCCTAGCTCCGCGTAAGCAAGGCTTGCCAGGTTTGGCCTATTATGTCATTGAGGTCGCTAGTAAAGAAGAATTGTTAACGATTGTGCAACGAGCACAAGCAGTTGCTACCCCAATCAAGTGGCTGACATCTAGCCAGCTGGAAATCACAGACCCAGATGGAATTGTGACTCGTATTCGCTTAGCAAGATAGACAGGATGTGATGAAAATCAGAGCATCAATTGTAGAAAGTGGTTTTTATTCTAGTATTCGCTTCTCCTCAGTTTATCAGCTTCCTCCTTGACACTCGGTCAGCTTTTGATACAATAGTACAAAATTAGAGGAGGTGGGTTATGATTCAGAAACATGCGATTCCTATTTTAGAGTTTGATGACAATCCTCAGGCGGTTATCATGCCTGATCACGAGGGGCTGGATTTGCATTTGCCCAAGAAGTGTGTCTATGCTTTTTTAGGTGAGGAGATTGACCGCTATGCGAGGGAAGTAGGGGCGGATTGTGTCGGCGAATTCGTTTCAGCCACCAAGACCTATCCAGTCTATGTCGTTAACTACAAGGACGAGGAACTTTGTTTGGCTCAGGCTCCTGTTGGTTCAGCTCCAGCAGCCCAGTTTATGGATTGGTTGATTGGCTATGGTGTGGAGCAGATTATTTCCACTGGAACCTGTGGTGTGCTGGCTGATATAGAAGAAAATGCCTTTCTAGTCCCTGTTCGCGCTCTGCGAGATGAAGGAGCCAGTTACCACTATGTGGCACCTTCTCGTTATATGGAAATGCAGCCAGAGGCTATTGCTGCCATTGAGCGAGTTTTGGAAGACAGAGGGATTCCTTATGAAGAAGTCATGACCTGGTCTACAGATGGCTTTTACCGAGAAACAGCTGAAAAGGTGGCTTATCGTAAGGAAGAAGGCTGTGCTGTTGTGGAGATGGAGTGTTCTGCGCTTGCGGCAGTGGCTCAACTGCGTGGGATTCTCTGGGGAGAGTTGTTGTTTACAGCGGATTCTCTAGTAGACTTGGACCAGTATGACAGTCGTGACTGGGGTTCAGAAGCTTTTGAAAAGGCCTTGGAACTCTGCCTTGAGATAGCCTCTCAGATCTAGCTACTCTCCTTCTTTTTATGGTACAATGGATGTATGTTATTCAAATTATTTGTGAAAAAACTTGAAAGGGTCTTTGGCGGACTTTCGCCAGCTCGTCGCATCTTTTTAAGTTTCGCTGGAGTTATTTTTATAGGTTCTCTCCTTTTGAGTTTGCCTTTTGTCCAGGCAAGTGGTTCGCAGGCCACTTATTTTGACCATCTTTTTACGACGGTGTCCATGGTCTGTGTGACTGGGCTCTTTACGCAGCCGGTGGCTACCACCTATAATGTTTGGGGTCAGCTGATTTGTATGCTCTTGATCCAGATTGGTGGTCTGGGGCTTATGACCTTTATCGGGGTTTTTTATATTCAGGGGAAGCAAAAGCTCAGTCTTCGCAGTCGTGAAACCATTCAGGAGAGCTTCAGTTACGGGGAGACTCGGTCGCTGAAGGCCTTTATGCGGTCCATCTTTTTGACGACTTTTCTGGTGGAGGGCTTGGGTGCCTTTCTGCTAAGTTTCCGTTTTGTTCCTGAGTTCGGCTGGGGACGGGGCATTTTTACCTCTATCTTTTTAGCTATTTCAGCCTTTTGTAATGCTGGTTTTGATAATTTCGGCAGTAGCAGTTTAGTAAATTTTCAGACGGATCCTTTAATCAATCTTGTCATTGCTGGTTTGATTATCACGGGTGGTCTGGGTTTTATGGTCTGGTTTGACTTGGCAACCCAGCTAGGCAAGAAGAAAAAACGCCGTCTGCGTTTCCATACCAAGCTGGTCCTCTTCTTGACCGCAGGGATTTTGTTGTTTGGGACAGGAGCTACGCTCTTTACAGAGTGGCACAATCCTGGAACCATTGGCAATCTCAGTGTTCCAGAGAAAGTGTTGGTTAGCTTTTTCCAAACGGTCAGCATGCGGACAGCAGGTTTTGCATCTATCGATTATACCCAAGCACGGCCTGTGACCCTGTTTATCTATATCCTACAAATGTTTCTGGGTGGGGCACCTGGAGGGACGGCTGGGGGTCTCAAAATTACGACCTTCTTTGTCTTGTTGGTCTTTGCTCGTAGTGAATTGCTGGGCTTGCCTCATGCCAATGTTGCGCAGAGAACCATTGAGGCTCGTACAGTCCAAAAATCCTTTAGTGTCTTCATTATTTTTTTGATGACCTTCTTGTTGGGCTTGATGTTGTTGGGGATTACAGCAGAAGGAACACCGCGATTTATCTACCTCATGTTTGAGACCATTTCAGCCCTTGCGACAGTTGGGGTAACGGCAAATCTGACACCAGAATTGGGCAAGCTAGCCCTCAGCATTGTCATGGTGCTCATGTTTATCGGCCGTATTGGTCCCTTGACCTTGCTGGTTAGTCTAGCGGATTACCAGCCTGATAAGAAAGATTTGATTCAGTATATGAAAGCAGATATTAGTATTGGATAAGAAAGGAAGAACTATGTCAGATCGTACGATTGGAATTTTAGGTTTGGGGATTTTCGGGAGTAGTGTCCTGATGGCCCTTGCCAAGCAAGATATGAATATCATTGCCATTGACGACCACGCCGAGCGTATCAATCAATTTGAGCCAGTTTTGGCGCGTGGAGTTGTGGGCGATATTACAGATGAGGAACTCCTCAGAACCGCAGGAATTGATACCTGTGATACGGTTGTAGTGGCGACAGGAGAAAATCTGGAGTCGAGTGTACTTGCAGTTATGCATTGTAAGAGTCTAGGTGTACCAAGGGTTATTGCCAAGGTCAAAAGCCAGACAGCCAAGAAGGTGCTAGAAAAAATCGGTGCCGACTCGGTGATTTCACCTGAGTATGAAATGGGGCAGTCACTAGCGCAGACCATTCTCTTTCATAACAATGTTGATGTCTTTCAGCTGGATAAAAATGTGTCTATCGTGGAGATGAAAATTCCTAGTGTTTGGGCAGGCCAAAGCCTGAGCCAGCTGGATCTACGTGGCAAATACAACCTTAATGTTCTAGGATTTCGTGAACAAGAAAATTCACCGCTGGATGTCCAGTTTGGCCCTAATGACCTCTTGAGAGCAGATGCCTATATCTTGGCGGTGATTAATAACCAGTATCTAGATGACTTGGCAGAATTAAATTCGTGAAAATTAATATAAGTATTTTATAAGAGGGATTTAAGAAAAATTTTAACTTTTTCTTAATCCTTTTTAATTTTAGGAGATTATACTAGAGTCATCAAATAAAGAAAAACTCTAAGGAGAATCCTATGAAATTCAATCCAAATCAAAGATATACTCGTTGGTCTATTCGCCGTCTCAGTGTCGGTGTTGCCTCAGTTGTTGTGGCCAGTGGCTTCTTTGTCCTAGTTGGACAACCAAGTTCTGTGCGTGCCGATGTGGTCAATCCGACCCCTGCTCAAGTTGTGCCAGATGCTGCTTCGGTGAGTGAAAAGAGCGACTTACCAGCAGAGGTTCTCAAGAAAGTAGTTGATGTAGCTCTTCCTTCAGAACAGGCAGAGTCAGCACCTAAAGCAAGCTTGGATACTACAAGCTCTCCAGAAAAAACGGATGTGACTGCTAAAGACCAAGTAGTAGCACCTAAAGAAGAAGTGCAAGCAAAACCAGAATCTAAGAAAGAAACAGAAGATGCGCTTAAACCTGTGACAAATCCTGCGCCTACAGTTTCTGGGCAAGACCGTGAAGCAAATGAAGCTCAACCAGCAACCACCCCAGCTGAAGTGCAAAAAGGCGTAGCCGACAATACTAAAGATACAGTGGATGTTCCAGCTACATACTTGGACAAGGCAAACTTCCCAGGCCCATTCACAGCAGGTGTCAACCAAGTTATTCCATACGAATTCTTTGCTGGTGACGGCATGTTAACTCGTCTTATCTTGAAAGCTTCTGATAAGGCTCCATGGTCAGACAATGGTTCAGCTAAAAATCCAGCTCTTCCACCAGTAGAAAAATTGGGCAAAGGTCTTTACTTCTACGAAGTGGATTTGGCAGGCACTCAAGGAAAATCGGACAAAGAGCTGCTTGCCCTCTTAAAACAAAACGGTACTCAAAGCTATAAAGCTACTATCAAAGTATACGGTGCAAAAGATGGCAAGGCAGACTTGAGCAATCTCGTAGCCACTAAGGATTTGACAGTAAACTTGAATGGCTTGACCACTCCAGCTGAAGTTCAAAAAGGCGTGGCAGACAATACCAAAGACACAGTAGATGTTCCAGCTACTTACTTGGACAAGGCCAACTTCCCAGGCCCATTCACAGCTGGTGTCAATCAAGTTATTCCGTATGAATTCTTCGCCGGTGATGGTATGTTGACTCGCCTTATCTTGAAAGCCTCAGACAAGGCTCCATGGTCAGACAACGGTTCAGCCAAAAATTCTGCTCTTCCACCAGTAGAGAAATTGGGCAAAGGCCTTTACTTCTACGAAGTAGATTTAGTAGGCACTCAAGGCAAATCAGACAAAGACCTTCTTGACCTCTTGAAACAAAACGGCACTCAAAGCTACAAGGCAACTATCAAAGTGTACGGCGCAAAAGATGGCAAGGCAGATTTGAGCAATCTCGTAGCGACTAAGGATTTGACAGTGAACTTGAATGGCTTGACTCCCCCAGCTGAAGTTCAAAAAGGCGTGGCAGACAATACCAAAGATACAGTGGATGTTCCAGCTACATACTTGGACAAGGCCAACTTCCCAGGCCCATTCACAGCCGGTGTTAACCAAGTCATTCCATATGAATTCTTCGCCGGAGACGGTATGTTGACTCGTCTCATCTTGAAAGCTTCTGATAAGGCTCCATGGTCAGACAACGGTTCAGCTAAAAATCCCGCCCTTCCACCAGTAGAGAAATTGGGTAAAGGACTTTACTTCTATGAAGTGGACTTAGCAGGTACTCAAGGCAAATCAGATAAAGACTTGTTAGACTTGTTGAAACAAAATGGCACTCAAAGCTATAAAGCTACTATTAAAGTGTACGGTGCCAAAGACGGCAAGGCCGATTTGAGCAACCTTGTAGCGACTAAGGATTTGACAGTAAATTTGAATGGACATCAGTCTCTTACTCCGATGCAATCAGGCTTCATCCCATCTTCTAATGGCTCAGCTATGCCGGCTCCAATGATGAATAGTCATCAATATGCGTCTAAGATGAACGCTCAAATGCCAAGTGCTAACCAAGATGAGACGAGATCCAAAATGCCAGCTGCTAGTCAGGATAAGATGATGCCTAACAAAGAGCAGGATAAAACCATGAATGCTAGCCAGTCTATGGCAACACCAAGCATGAAACAAGATCAAGCTCCAGCAGCCTCAAGAAAAATGTCTGATGAAGGCAAGATGGCATCTAATAACAAGACGTCAAGTCCAATGATGGCTGATAAAATGAAAGACCAAAAAGACATGCTTCCATATACTGGTGAAGCTCAAACATCAATGGCTACTCTTGGATTCTTTGGACTCGCCTTGGCTGGACTGCTAGGTGGCCTCGGTTTGAAAGCTAAAAAAGAGGAAAATGACTAGTCTAGCTACAGACTTTCTATCTAGGATTTGAAAAATCCAGATATCGTTTAGAATATTCGTAAAGCGATTAAAATAGTGTTATACTATTGTGGTATAGCACTGTTTTTTTCAAAGGAGAGACAGATGGGAAAGACAATTTTACTCGTTGACGACGAGGTAGAAATTACAGATATTCATCAACGTTATCTGATTCAGGCAGGATATCAGGTTTTGGTAGCTCATGATGGGGTAGAGGCCTTAGAAATCTTCAAGCGAAAACCGATTGATTTGATTATTACAGATATCATGATGCCTCGGATGGATGGTTATGATTTGATTAGTGAGGTTCAGTATCAATCTCCAGATCAGCCTTTTCTCTTTATCACGGCTAAGACCAGTGAGCAGGACAAGATTTATGGCCTCAGCTTAGGGGCAGATGACTTTATTGCCAAGCCCTTTAGCCCTCGTGAGCTGGTTTTGCGTGTCCACAATATCTTGCGTCGCCTTCATCGTGGAGGTGAGACAGAGGTCGTCAGTCTCGGGGATTTACGGATGAATCACGCTAGTCATGAGGTCCAAGTCGGAGATGTGGCGCTGGATTTGACAGTCAAATCCTTCGAACTTCTATGGCTTTTAGCCAGCAATCCAGAGCGGGTTTTCTCCAAGACAGACCTCTATGAAAAGGTCTGGCAGGAAGACTATGTGGATGATACCAATACCTTGAATGTTCATATTCATGCTCTTCGACAGGAGTTGGCTAAACATGCTAGTGCAGAAACGCCCACTATCAAAACCGTCTGGGGTTTGGGCTACAAAATTGAGAAAGCACGAGGTAGTCAATGAAATTAAAAAGTTATATTTTAGTTGGGTATATCATTTCAACACTCCTAACGATTATCGTGGTCTTTTGGGCTGTCCAGCGAATGTTAATTGAAGAAAGAGAAATTTATTTCCTAGTGGGTATGACTCTCGTGGCTAGTTTTATCGGTGCTGGGATTAGTCTCTTTCTCCTATCGCCTGTCTTTACTTCATTGGGAAAACTCAAGGAACATGCCAAGCGGGTAGCAGACAAGGACTTTCCTTCAAATCTGGAAGTTCAAGGACCTGTAGAATTTCAGCAATTAGGCCAAGCCTTCAATGAAATGTCTCATGATTTGCAGGCGACCTTTGATTCATTAGAAGAAAGCGAACGAGAAAAGGGCTTGATGATTGCCCAGCTGTCGCATGATATCAAGACTCCCATCACTTCGATCCAAGCGACGGTAGAAGGGATTTTGGATGGAGTTATCAAGGAAGGAGAACAGGATCATTATCTAGCAACCATTGGACGCCAGACTGAAAGACTCAATAAACTGGTTGAGGAGTTGAATTTTTTGACTCTAAATACAGTTAGGAATCAGGTGGAAACTGCCAGCAAGGACAGCATTTTTCTGGACCAGCTCTTGATTGAGTGCATGAGTGAATTTCAGTTCTTGATTGAGCAGGAGGAGCGAGATGTCCACTTGCAGGTAATCCCAGAGTCTGCCCGGATTGAAGGAGATTATGCCAAACTTTCTCGTATCTTGGTGAATCTGGTCAATAATGCTTTTAAATACTCTGCTCCAGGAACCAAGTTGGAAGTGGTGGCTAAGCTGGAAAATAACCAGCTTTCAATCAGTGTGACCGATGAGGGACAGGGGATTGCCCCAGAGGATTTGGAGAATATTTTCAAACGCCTTTATCGTGTCGAAACTTCGCGCAATATGAAAACAGGTGGTCATGGCTTAGGTCTTGCGATTGCGCGTGAATTGGCCCATCAATTGGGTGGAGAAATTACAGTCAGCAGCCAGTACGGTCTAGGAAGCACCTTTACCCTCCTTCTCAATCTCTCTGGCAATGAAAATAAAGCCTAAAACCCCTTTACAAATCCAGCTATTCATGGTAAAATGAATTTTGTGTGAAATATCAGCAGGAAAGCATGAAGCTCGTCAACAGGTGTCTTATGACAAGTAACCTTGGCTGTTTAGGCGAAGGGCATCTGCACGAATCAGGGCTTTCTAAGTGACTATTTCCACCGAAATATTATTTATATCAGGAGGACATTCACATGTCACGTTATACAGGACCATCTTGGAAACAAGCTCGTCGCCTTGGCCTTTCACTTACAGGTACAGGTAAAGAATTGGCACGTCGTAACTACGTACCAGGACAACACGGACCAAACAACCGTTCTAAATTGTCAGAATACGGTTTGCAATTGGCTGAAAAACAAAAACTTCGTTTCACTTACGGTGTAGGTGAAAAACAATTCCGTAACTTGTTCGTACAAGCTACAAAAATCAAAGGCGGAATCCTAGGTTTCAACTTCATGCTTCTTTTGGAACGTCGTTTGGATAACGTTGTTTACCGTCTTGGTCTTGCGACTACTCGTCGTCAAGCTCGTCAATTCGTAAACCACGGTCACATCCTTGTTGACGGAAAACGCGTTGATATCCCATCATACCGCGTAACTCCAGGTCAAGTGATCTCAGTTCGTGAAAAATCATTGAAAGTTCCAGCTATCCTTGAAGCAGTAGAAGCTACTCTTGGACGTCCAGCATTCGTATCATTCGACGCTGAAAAATTGGAAGGTTCATTGACTCGCTTGCCAGAACGCGACGAAATCAACCCAGAAATCAACGAAGCACTTGTCGTTGAATTCTACAACAAAATGCTTTAATTTTAAGAAATATCTTACAGAAAGCCTACAACAGTGGGCTTTTTGCTTTGTCTTAAAACGTTGATTTCTGGGTTTGTCATCATTTTTGTCATCACTTATAACGAACTTACAGCTTTCTCATAAAATGAGACGGCTGTTTTTGCTTTTTCTTTGGAGAGATGACTGTAAGTGTCCATAGTCATAGCTAGTGTAGAATGACCTAGACGGTGTTGCAATTCTTTATACGGTATTCCAGAGTTTAGCAAAAGACTAGCGTGTGTGTGTCTAAAACCGTGGAAACCAATATTAGGTACACCAGCATGTTTGAAACGTGTGTTTAAACGAGTGGCTAGTGTTCTATTGTTTGGGTATTTATGAATAAAATCTGAGAAGACAACAGATTCAGTTCGACCAAGTTTCCAAGCTTCTTGCCTTTGTCTTTTTTGATACGCTTTTAAGACCTCTATAGTTTGTGGGTCAATATCAATTGTGCGATAACTTGCTTCAGACTTTGGGCTGTTAATCTCACCTAAATGATTTAGTGTCTTTGTAATATTCACAGTTGCACTATGTAGGTCAATATCTGACCAGTGTAGAGCTAAAGCTTCGTTAATACGGCAACCGGTAGCAAGAAGAAACTTGTACAAAGTAATTTCATAGATATTTCTATATATTGCTAAGTTAGCCTCTTCTAAATAGCTGAGAAATTGCTTTAACTCTAAGTTATTAAAGTGTTTTACTTTGTTTCTACCCTTTTTTATTTTACGAGGAAGAATAACTTCACGAGCTGGATTTATATCAATAATCTGCATTGTCACAGCATATTGTAGTATACGTTTATTTAGCGCGTGAATTTTATCATAGTGTAGAAATGCGCCTTCTTCTCGTTTGTTTGCACGTAGAGCTAGTTGATTAACAATGCGCTGAATAATGGGAGTAGTTAACTTATCTAACTTATAAGAACCAAATAAAGGAATCACATGGTTAGATAGTAGTCGCTTTACTGAATCTTGCGTATTTGGTTTTACTGTGTGTTGATAGCTTTCCCACCATAGTTGAGCTATTTCTTCATAGCTTGTTAGTGGGATTGTTTCCTTTTTAGTGAAGCCATTATTTTGGAATTCAGCCATAGCTAACTGAGCTTTTTTCTTCAATTCAGTTTTTGTTCTAGCTGTCAGATTAGCTTGTATCCTTTTTCCAGTTGATAAATCGGTACCAAGATATACTCTAGAACGATATACAATGCTACCATTTTGTTTCTTAATTTCTGCTATTTTCATTTCTTAACCTTTCTAACATCAGTAGGCAAGCTGTAAAAGGTTATGAAAAATAGTTATTATGATTTGTGTCTAGAACGAATACCTTCAATTAGTATTTGTAGAGCGGTTAAGTCTTCAGTTGTGAGTGCTTGACCATCAATAGTAATTTTTACATTCTTTCTAAAGATATAATCAAGGTTGATTTTAATATTTTCTCCAGTGATAATATCTTGGCTAATATCTTTGTATGTTTTTAACTTTGAGAATATAGATTTATCATTTCTTAATTCAATTAAATCTTTTAAAAGTTGCTTCTCTTTATCGTTATGAACTGAATTCATGTTGATATTTTTGATTATATCACCAATATAAGTGCTAGCCAATGTTTCATATTCAATGCAGTATTCATCGAACTCTAATCCATCTTGTTCGCATTTTTCTTTTATAGAGAGTGAAGCAATGCTTTCAGTAATATCAAGGAGTTTAGTTAAACTGGGAATCTTTTTCCCATTTTCAATTTGTGAGATATAAGACTGTGATACTTTTAGGTCTTCAGCAATGCTCTTAGTAGTTACGTTACCTTCTGTACGGTATTTTTTTAGATATGCTCCTATCATATTTAACCTCCGTTTAATAACTTTAGTAATATTTTAGCACAAAACTCTTGACATGTAAATAAAAAACTGATAAAATGCAAAACATAACCTAAGTTAATTAACTTAGTTAAGGAGGCGAGCTGTAATAGTTATGAGAGGATAGTTGTGAACAAATAGGAAAGAAGGAGGATATATGTATAGTATACCACAAGGGATATTATCTCAAGAAGCAGAACTAGCATTGTTGGAGAGGATTGAGCATTTAATAAATGATTATCTATCACATGCAATGCTTTCACCTCATAGTGACTCGGTTGGCCTGATACAACAGAAAGAGTTAATCAAAGAACTAGGTATTAGTTTAGTAACTCTGCATGAATGGGAACGTTTGGGGTTAACCCGATACTGTCCACCCATAGAAGGAACTCGCAAAGTTTTCTATAAGAAATCAGATGTTATGAAGTTCCTTTCAATTACTAGAAGGGAGTAACTATATTGTATGAAAAAATAATACATATAGCTAAAAATTCCTATGATTACTTGAAACACATAGGTACTTGTAACCATGTTGAATCTTTGATTCAATTGCTATCAATTATGCTATATAGTGTAATTACGTTACCAATAGAAGGAGTTGTTTATGACAATCATTTTTAAAAAACAGGAGACAGAGGATAAAGTTCTTGACATGCCTAAATTTAATCTCAATAATTCAGGGAAACCTGTCAGTTCACCTCAAAACGTAGTGCTTATCTTAGAATCATTTGAATCTAAGATGTCATTATTAGGTTACAATGAGTTCACAGGAGCAGTTGAAAAACTAGATAATACGCCTTGGGGAACTCTGAAAGGAGAATGGAATAGCGAAGACACTTCTTTGTTCTCGGTATATATTGATAAACAGTTTCACTTTACTCCTAAAAAGGATTATATTGAAGATGCTGTATTAGAAGTAGCACGTAGATGGATATTTAATCCTGTAAAGGAACGGATAGAAAGTCTTGACTGGGATGGAGTACCTCGTGTGAAATACTTCTTTCATAAACTGTTAGGGTGTGAGAATAATATATACACACGTGAAGTATCCCAGATGTTTTTAACAGGTCTAATTGGACGTGTATATAAACCAGGTATCAAATTTGATAATGTACCTGTCTTGATTGGTCCACAAGGAATAGGAAAAAGTACAGTAGCTCGTCGTTTATTGCCTGATGCTTTTACTGATACTCCTATTTCATTTGGAAAAACACAAGAAGACTATAGGATGCTTAAATACGTATGTGTTGTAGAGATTCCAGAATTACAGGGACTAAAGAAGAGTGATATAAATAGAGTTAAGGGATTCCTTAGTGCTTCATACGATATGTGTAGGGAATTGTATAAAACTCACAAAAGACAACCAAGACATAATGTATTTATTGCAACTGGAAATTCTAAAGCATTTCTCAGGGATTTTGAAGTTGAAAGAAGATTCTATCCTTTGAATTGTGGAGAAATTGTTGTTGATGAGCATCCGATGAATGTTTCAGAAGATTACTTCTTGCAAATTCTTGCTGAAGCTAGATTTCTATTCTACCAATATGGAATTATGTTTCCAAGTAGAACGACTTTAGAAAGATTGGAAGATATTCAAAGCGACTTCAAAGAAGAGGATATAGAGAGAGAACTAATAAATGAATTTCTGGATGAGTTTATTGTACCTGATAATTGGAGACATTATACTCTATCTGAGAAGAGGGAATACTACCGTATATGGAAGGGATATGAGAAAGAAACCCGAGAGTATTGGAGCGCAAAGGAATCAGGCTTAGTGACTGTTACTTACACAAGTGAACTAGCTTACATACTGTTTGATGAAGACACTGGTAGAGGACGAAGTAGTAAACGAGCTTCGAAAATCCGTGAGGTACTGGATAATCGTAATGATTTTGAAGTCGTTAAGAATAAGCGACCTTGTAGCACATGTAGTCCAACACGTGTCTATGAACGTCTAGAAGCTACAGAGTAACTACAGGCAAAAGTGGCGATAACACTAGTTATTTACTCCTTTTGTAGTATTGTAGTATTATTCTTGTAAAAATAGTTAGAATTATATAATAAGGGTAAGTAGAGAAGTGTTTTACTACATTACTACAAAGTGTGAACGACTAGCCCGCCACGAGCGAAGGCAAAGGAGTGAAACGCTTTGTTAAGTACCAAATACGCCTAATTTATTCCATGGTCTAATTGACAGCAAG
The DNA here is from genome assembly GCF_003944325.1 of Streptococcus mitis. Classification (GTDB taxonomy): domain Bacteria; phylum Bacillota; class Bacilli; order Lactobacillales; family Streptococcaceae; genus Streptococcus; species Streptococcus mitis_CW. The sequence goes on from NZ_RJPX01000006.1 coordinate 18,030, forward strand.
AAACAAGGCACTCTCGTACAACTGAACTGTCCATCCGAAAAACTAAAGCCTTTCGTCTGAGACGTTCTTAGCGTACTTTGTGCCTACTTACTGTCAATTTGCTTTCACGGCATAAAGGCGTATGCTTGTGAGATAAAATAGAGAATAAAACTAGCTATTTAAAGAGGTTTTACATTATAGAATTTCATGTTTTTGTAGTGTTGACTTGATTCAGCTATCAGTTTGTACTGTACAAATGTATCAATTTATCTTTTTGTGTTTGTGGTTAGTAATGCGCGTGATAATGGGATTTCTAAGGGTCGATTAAAAAATAGAATAGTAATGAATTTATGTAAATTTTGCTATTCACCGATTAACTCTCTATATCAAAAATGTGTTAGTAGTGTGGAATTATCTGAAGGAGGTTCATGTGATATAAAGGATATACAAAATCCCTGCAATGAGTAATTGCAGGGATTTTCAGATGTTAAGGTATATCTTATAAGTAGAGTCAATTGTGATTTAGTCTGTTTTATAAAAAACTTGTTCGGATTTATCTGGAGCATTTTGTCCAGCTATAATTCTAATTTTTGTTTTATCAGATTTATCTTCAACTGATATCAAACGATTATTTTCAAAACGTTTAAAGGGGATACTTATACCAGGAGGATAAATGCCTATTCCGTATCCTGTAGGTCCTGTTCTGACATCAAATCCTATAACTCCTTCGTTTGAAATCCCTGCTTTACTTATCTGTCCTCCTTTTGTTAACCCATTCTTATTAAACACTATTTCATATCCTAGTTCATTCCTCCAAGTACCAGCTATACTAGAGTAGTCTCCATGTAGAATAGCCTGTGTATCAATTTCTTGTGTTGTATTTTCTGTGTTCTTTTCTTCTGTGGGAGTCGTGATAAGTGTGGTATCAGTAGCAACCCAGAATTGAAATTTTTCAGAGTCTTCCATGATTTTGACTGTGAAAGTAACGGTCGCTCCTTCTTGCCATCCCTCAATCATAGATTTCTTAATTTGTACTTGTACACCAGTCATAGGAGCATTACTAGCTTTTACCCAAATAGTATGGTATGTATTTAGAGCTTTAAAGTGTCCTACGTATGCTTCCCAAAACTTTTGGCGTGTTAGTTCTGCTGTGAAGCGGTATAGTTGACCAGTCTTTAATCTACCATCATTCTCCATATCTCGAAGTTCTTCGGCTGTCGTATCTATGATAGTATCTTCATTTGAGCTAGAGCTTGTAGTAGATGTGCTGGAAGAAGAGCTGGATGATGCAGAGGAACTAGAAGTAGTAGATGAGATTTGTTGTGAAGAGTGACTATCTACGGTTTCTATATTCCTATCTGGATGTCTAAAGAATAAAAAAGTAGCTCCTATAATGGTAAGAAGTAGAAGTGTAATTGAGGATATAAGAATCCAAAGCTTGTTGTTCTGTGGTAGAGGACAAACTACTACGTGATTCTGATTTTGGTAAACTTCAACAATATCATTTACTTTAGGATGAAAAGTTAACTCATTGATAGGAACATTTAGAGTCTCGTTTGTGTGGAGTCGAATGATAATATGTGTTTCTGAAACGTGAATAATTTGGTTATGTTTTTTATTTTTCATGTAGTATTAGTTCTCGTACATATAGGCAACCATGAGAGGTAGTGTTTTTGTGGATTTAAAGACCGTTTCATAACTTTGTCTTCCTTTTACTAGTCCGTACAATGTTATATGGTCATCTTCGGCTATAACTCTATTGTTGTATTCAGAAGGAATAGAAACCAAAATAATTTTATCATAGTCATCATTTATGGCTACACGCAGTGTATAGGCTTTCCCATCTTCCATAACTTGTAAAACTTTACCATATACTCTTACTTTAGTATCTACGGCTATTTCATCATGATTCCACTTGTTATAGTCTACTTCACTATAATTTGCTTTATCATTATCTACAGTAATCTTAGGTTTTGATGGTACTGAGGATGAGGAACTGGAACTACTTTCCTTTAAGGAAGATGAAGAGGTAGAGCTACTTTTTTGGGATGATGAAATTTGTTTTGATGTTGAACTTGAAGTTGTTTGATTGTTTGAAATTTGTTCCTTAGTATTTATAAAACTTATAACAATAATTACAAACAGTAATAGTAGAGTGACTATAATTCCTATTTTTTTAGATTTGTTCTTTTTCTCTATGTTGTTCTTGTTGATGTCGACTTTTATGACAATACCTTCATAAACTTCTACATAATCCCCTATACTAGGTTCAAAGTCACAAGATTCAATGGCAATTTCCTTTAAACTTCCATCTTCATAACCTATGTAAACTGTAGCTTCAGTTATTTTAATTATTTTTCCTATATTCATTAGCGCTCTCCTATTTTAATATTCCAGAAAACTTAACTTCATCAGGTGCCATTACATAGCGATTTACAGCGACTTCTTCTCCACTGAGAGTGTAATAGAATCTAGGGCTATTTACTCCGTGGGATTTGGCAATTTTATATAAAGATTTGTTTAATGCACTGATAATTGCTCTAAGTTCTTTGTTTGAATACGAAGCGTTATTTTCTGTGAGAATGATTCTGATGCCAGGTGTTACAGATGTTTTTTCCATTTCAAGCATATGTACTCCTGATTGTGTATTTACTTTATCTACACCGTCTTGAATTGCATTATAGAAAGCATCTAAGTCCACTTTTCTGTTTTCTTCACTGGACTTTTTCTCAGATTCTTTAGATTTTTTCTCTGCTTCCTCTTTCAATTTTTTCTGTTTTTCCCGTTCTTCTCGTTCTTGTCGCTCTTGTCGCTCTTTTTCTTCTTTAATCTTTTCGATTTGTGTATTAAGTTTCGATTCTACTTTAAATACACGATTAGATAAGTCACTGAATTTATTCTCGTAATCGGTTTTGTATGTATCTTTTAGATGTTGAATTTCCTTTTTAACAGATGACAATTCACTATCATCAGAAACAAGCTTCAAAGCTTCCTCTAGCGTTATATTTGATTTAATATTTGTTGTGNTATTTTCTAGTGCTTCAACTAGCTTAGTAACACGTTCCGTATCTTTAGCATATTGTTGCTTATGATTGCTTGATTCCATACAAGCATAAAATAAAATTAAAAGAGGAAATATTAATGTAAATCCTATAATGTATTTAAAAATCTTGTTCATGCTTACTATCCTAATTTATTCCTTTCTTATAAACGATTCAATTACTTCAACACTAGCTTGACTTGCATTCGGTAATCTGTCATATACTATACCATTTGTGAAGTAAGTGAGATTGGGGATTGTTTTGAATCCTACAGTTGTTTTGAAATTATTCCAACTTGTCTTATCTATATTCTCACTATCCAAGTAATACACAGTTGTCTCAGTTTTATCTACTGCTTCCGCAAGCTTTGGAGCAAATTCTTGACAGTATGGACAACTTTCTCTCCCTGTGTATAGATAAAAGCTTTCTTGATGTTGTATTTTCTGTTCCACAGCCTCTATACTTATCTTTTGGAGTCTCTTTATAGCTATCTGGTATTCTGTTTGTGGTAGAGTATTTAAGCATGCTGTGAATGTGACGATGATAATAAGTTGTAGTGAAAGTAGAATAAGAACTTTTTTACTATTCATCACATCCGTATCCGTCTTTGTCTCTATCTAGCCATGGACCATATTGTGGGTCACTAGCAGGTATGTTTACACGTCCTGCTTTTCGTGCTTCCTTACAGTTTTTGAACGGTCTTAAATTTGATTGTGGAGCAGATGTAGACGATTGTGTAGGAGTGGTTGTGGTGTGAGATGAAGCTTGTTCTTGCTCTTTTTCTCGTGAAGATGCTTTCCTTTCCTCCTCTTTTGATTTGGAGGCTTCAATACTTGCTTTTTCCTCTTCTTGTGCTTTTTCTGTTTTTCTCACTTCACTGATTACTAACGAACCTTTATCGATTGAATCATATTTTTCTAAAGATACTGTATTTCCTGTATAGACCATAAGTTCATTCATTTTCACAGCTAGTGATTCAGGTGTACGGATAAGAAGCTTCTTACCTGTTATGTTGTACTCACGGTATTCATCTTTTTCTTCAATCCCAATTACCTCAGCTTCAACTTCGTAGAGTTTATCTGTGTTAGAGAGTTTGTGTGCTACCTCTCTCAGTGCTTTGGCTCGCAGTATGATTTTAATTTGTGGTGTATTTAGATAAGCATCTACAGCTATATGTCCAGTTGGAGACCATTTCTCTATTTTAGAGCTAGTTTCACTACTGGATGATGAAGTAGAGGAAGATGAACTAGACTGTTTAACTTGTGAAGACTGTTTGACAGAATCACTAGCCTTAGTTTGAACTTGTGAGTGTTTAGTGCTACCGCTAGTTAGTAGTGTGAAGAACAAAATGAGGATAAGCAATAGTACAATACCACCTATAATCTTTTGTTCTTTGCTTAATTCCTTAAGCTTTTTAAGCATATATAACCTCCAAATGTTTAACTTTATTTAATGAAATAAAATAAATATTTCCTAATAGTTATAATTATATCACATAAACTTTAACAATAGAATATATTTTCAACAAATATTAAACCATAGAGAATGTAAACCTGATTGTTTAATCTATAAGATAGATAGTAGATTTAACATAGAGGGTGAAGGAATGGATGATATATTAGAAAATATAAGTAATCAGATACGAGACTTACGAGTTTCAAAGAAGATTACACAACAAGAATTAGCAGAAAGAACAAATCTAAGCGTTCCTTATATCAGTCAGATAGAGAATAGTCATAGAAATATCTCTTTGGAAACTTTTGTGAAGATTGTTGATGCTTTAGAAGTTCCGTTGAGTGATTTTTTCTTACCTTATTCTGTCCCACAAGATACTGAGATGATGGAGCTGTTATTGAAGATTCAGAAACACCCACAGCATAAGATGATTGTTCATAAGGTGATGGAAATACTTGAATTAAGCCAAGATAGTTAGTGATAAATAAAAAGCACCTAAAGTGTAATTTATCCTAAAGCTATCCAACCGTAGATAGTTACTTTAGTATCTATTGCTATCTCCATCATGCTTCAGATTGTTATAGTCTCTCTCGAAGTAATTTTTAATAGTAATCTGTAGGTCAGGTAATTCGAAATTATCTGTACTTTTTGCATATTGCAAGGGTTAGAAGTTACGTTATTTAGACAAGGAATGAGAATTATTTTTCTTTATTGAAGAAGTCGATTAAAAAACAAAAAGAAAAAAGAAAGCACTGAATCTGAATATTCAGCGCTTATCTATTTTCTTAAAAAACGTGTTACTAAATCCATTCCCCATTAGCATTTACAGTATAACCATCAACTGTAGTGCTTACTGCTAATGCTCCTGAGCTATAAGAGTAGTACCATTTAGTGCTGACTTGATACCAACCAGTTTTCATAGAACCTGATTCAGTGAGGTAATACCAAGTACCACTTTGACTAAGCCAGCCAGTCTGCATAGAGCCTGAGCTGTTTAGGTAGTACCATGTACCAGATTGATTGAGCCAACCTGTTTGCATAGCTCCTGAACCGTTGAGATAATACCAAGTTCCATTAACTTTTTGCCAACCTGTTTTCATAGAGCCTGAATCAGTCAAATAGTACCAAGAGCCTCCTTGATTTAACCAACCAGTCTTCATTTCTCCATCTTGTGCTAGGTAATACCATGCACCGTTTACTTGAACCCAGCCAGATTGCTTGTTCTTTGATTGGTCATAGTAGAACCATTTACCATTTTCTTGCACCCAACCTTGTTTCTGTGTTGTAGCTTCTTCTTTTTTAGTAGTACTTTCGTCTACTTTCTTTTGCTTCAGTTCATTCTCCTGTTTTTTTAATGGTTCTTCAGCTTTAACTGTAGTATCACTCTTAGGTTTCTTTATTCCCTCTTTAATTTTTTCAAGAGAGTCATATCCTCTACGCTTATTTATTTCTGCAACATAGTCAGCATAGGGTGTATCTCCACCCTCAAAAGGGTTCCCAGTAGTTTGGCTAATCGTTTTAGATTCATAGGGGTCTTCGACTTTTCCTGTTTCAGGATGATACCAAGCAAGTACGCCTGCTTCCCCCCAGTAGAATATACCCCAATTATTTCTGAGAACATCTCCCACATATTTTAAATCTTCACTGTTTGCATATTTTTTATCTGCAATTATTCTTTCTATATACTCAGCTTCTTGTCTTTTCTTTTCTTCTGACCTGTTTCTTCTAGTTTCTTTAAGTTTTTCTATGTATTCTTTATGTCTCTTTGCTTGTTCCTCTTTGTCTTTATCAAACTCTTTTTTGATTTTATCAAAACTATCATACCCTCTAAGGCGGTTTGTTTCAGCAATATAGACACTCGAGACTAAACCAACATCATCAAAAGGGTAACCATAATGTATTTTCTCATATTCGGTTACATTTAAAGGGTCTAATATAATTTCATTTTCAGGCTGATACCAAGCAAGTTCTCCATTTTTACCCCAGTAAAATACGCCACTATTTCGAGCAATTTTTTGATTTTGCATTTTAAAATCTTCATCCCAAATAGCTTTCGTCTTCTTTGGAATATCATTTATTATTTTACTAATTCTTTCAGTCTCGCTTTTATTAATTACATGGTCTGCTGAGACAGACTTAACACCAGCAAAAACTATAAACAATGCTATAAGCGCTGTAATAATTGTGTTTTTCTTTTTCACTTTAAATACTCCTTTGTTTTATAATTCATTTCAAGCAATAAGAAGTCATTTAAACTTTATTACTTAAATATAAATCGTAAATTATTATACCATAAATCAAGTAATATCACTATATTTTCATAAAACACCTCCTGTTTTATATTTATGTTTAAAACATTGTTAAACACTATCCTAATTATATCACAGTTACATATATATTAGTTAATGTTTTTAATAATTTTTTAACTCTAGTAAATGTAAAATATACACCTTAATCTACAAGATGAATGGGGTAAAATAAAAAGCACCTAAACGGTACTTCTTACTTGCCTACTGAACTCATCACCATGAAATTTGTACTCCTTTTTGTCCACCTCGGAGTAAAGTTTAATCTATTTTATTTAATATGTAAATTCTAAAAATACTACAGAATCAACATTTATAAAGCATACCAAAGTGTAATTTATACTAAATCTATTCTACAACAAAATGCTTTAATTTTAAGATATATCTTACAGAAAGCCTACAACAGTGGGCTTTTTGCTTTGTCTTAAAATGTTGATTTCTGGGTTTGTCCCCCTTTTTGTCCCCCTTCACAAAGAACTAACAGCTTTCTCATAAAATGAGACGGCTGTTTTTGCTTTTTCTTTGGAGAGATGACTGTAAGTGTCCATAGTCATAGCTAGTGTAGAATGACCTAGACGGTGTTGCAATTCTTTATATGGTATTCCAGAGTTTAGCAAAAGACTAGCGTGTGTGTGTCTAAAACCGTGGAATCCAATATTAGGTACACCAGCATGTTTGAAACGTGTGTTTAAACGTGTTGCTAGTGTTTTATTGTTTGGGTATTGAGGAAATAAGAGAAGTTTAAAAGTCTATCATTTTAAATTTGATGTTTACAAAATGATAAGCAGATAAGCAAAGCAATAACTTGCCTTAATTCCTTATCAAATAGTATGGAGAATGGACTTGAACCAAGAGCGAACGCCGAGAAAATGCAAAAAAAAGCACTTAGAAAAATCTAAGCGCTCAAGAGTAGTGGACGGTGTGCCTGTCCCGTCATCTCATACTATGAAGTTGCGTAGCGACACTATCATTTCTACCTCACTTCTCTTTAAACTAATTATATCATAAAGGAGTAGCAGCTTGACCACTAACGAAGTAGAAAAGAAACTAAAAAGCTATCGTAATAATCTCTTGTTGATTGAACATTAGGATGGGAAAGTTTATAATGAAGTTAAAGCGTAAGAGAAAGAGTTTAAAATTTTATCTGAGGTGTTTAAATTCGAATTTGAAAGGATTGAATGATATGGATAAAAAAGATATATATGATTGGCCAGAAGGCGAAGATGATAATATTGATTTTGAGGCCATTCACGAACAAAATAAGGATAAGACTGTTGAGGATTTGGATCGTGAGTGGGAAGAGTTCGTAAGAACACTTAAACTGGAGAGGATTGATTAGTTATGACTTATATCTTGGTAAAGGATGAAGAGAAGTTTTGGATCTCACAACCTGCTGAAATTACAATTTCCCCTATTGATGAAATTGAAAAGAAGTATGGAGGATTAACTAACGAAGAACTATGGCAGAGCATCAAGGATACAATTGGTAAACTTTAAAGTTGACAAAAAAGGTGCTATAATGAAGACATGAAGGATAGAGGTTGAGAATCTGTCACCAACGCGCCACTTATAGTGGATCGAGAAATGCAGGAAGCCCGACAGTCCTGCCTATCCTTGTCAATAAATAAGCCCTTAGAAACGAATCTAGGGGCTTTTTGATTGGTTGATTTTATCAGTAATTTCAATTTCCTTTATTTCATCTTCAAAGAGTTTTGTCCATCCGGTTCCAGAATTAACAGACAATCCATCAAGTTCTTCATCATAGACATCTTTGTCTTCGTAAAGAGCTACGCCTTTAAATATTTGGCCATCAATATCGGTGATTCTGACAACCTTATTATTAAATTTTCTAAGATCCATCAGTCTCTCCTTTCGTAGTACTATAGTCTGTTATATTATTGGAATTCCATTAACATAAGCTTCTTTAGCCTCCGCAGGGGTCATTTTATTTGGACCGCCATCGATATTAAATGCTCCTGTATTTTGCCAACGACAAACATAGCAAATATCATATGTTTCTACTAAATTTCCGCACACAGGACAATTCACATGTTCCCATCCATCAACCATTATTATGTTCTTTTTTCCAGTTTTATTCATTCAAGGTTACTCCCAACACTATACAAATATATTAGCCATTTCTATACACTACTTTTTCAATATCATTGATTGTGATTGTTATGGTATCCCAGTCTTTGGGTGAATCACCTATGTCAGCAATAAAAGTATCTTCACTTAACTTTTCGACAATTGTCGCCGTTTGACCGTTTTTTAACAACACCGTATCAAATTCTATAATTTTTACGATTTTTCTCCTTGCGTAAGCTTCTTTGGCTTCGGCGAGAGTAATCTTGTTAGGGCCACCGTCAATATTTATAATACCTGTATTTTGCCAACGACAAACGTCACAGATATCATAGTCCATAACTTCAGTTCCGCAAACAGGGCAATGAAGCCATAGAAAACCATCAATTTCCCATGTCTTTTTTGATTTATCCATATAAATCCCTCCTTCATAAACCCACCTTTCCATCATTATACTGCAAACCGAGGGGGATTGCTAATAATTGAGTGTGTATTCTAGATGTGGTATGATAGTATTATTAGGTAATAAAAAAGCACGTTTGACCGTGCTAGTTCCTTGCCTGCTGAACTCGAGCACAGCCTGCGGCTAGCTTCCTAGTTTGCATTTTGATTTTCATTGAGTATAAGAAATCAAATCATGAGAATTAAAGAGACAGAAAAGGCTACTTACCATTTTCTAAAAAGCTATCGTAATGGTCTCTTGTTGATTGAATATTAGGATAGGAAAGTTTATAATGAAGTTAAAGTAAAGGAGGTTTCGTTCTAGATATGATGATACCACCAAGCAAAGAGCTGTTGATTTTTTATAATCAAATTGATGAGTGGGTTGACCAAGTTTATCCAGATCAAGATAAACCTTCTTTATCGTTTAAGAAAGACACTCCACAATCTATTTTAGATTTATTTCATAGTATTAAATCTAAAATAGGTTTTGATTACCAAGAACATAAGTATTAAAATAATAATTATGGATAAGTTAAACACGAAAAATAAGATAATTGATGTTTATAAAATAGCGCATCGTCTTGTTTCTATTACTGTTGAGAATCCTGATTTTTCAGATTTGAAAATCAATCATTTTGTGAGAATTGGGGAAAAAGAGTATAGGGTACATAGTGTTCCTATGATTTGTTCAACTCCCCCTAAATCTATCTTTAGTTTAGATACTTTTACAATCGACTACACAGAGGACGACTTGATGAATAAAGTGGCGGTATTTACGCATAGGGAAGTATTTAAAGATGATTAAAATTTCAATTAGTTTGTTACTAGATGCGATTGAAGATAACATCAACGACGAAGAGCTTCAATCTATCGATTTCGAGAGTCATATTAGAAAAATTACAAAAGAATTTAAGGGAGAAAATGGTGAATTCTTAGTAAAAGAAGAAGCGTTTGAAACACTACCTTTAGACAGAGATAAAAAGGATAAAATCATTGAGCAAATAAAGCAAAATAGTCAAAATGTTTTCGAAGACGATTTTGATACCTTGTTGCAATTATATTTTTGAGAGCCAAGAATAATTCCAGTGCCTTATTTTACACTAAATAGAAAATGACAAAGATTGATAAACAAATTATTACGATGTACAAAATAGAAGATAGCTCGTCTAAGAGGCAGTATTCTATTGTTAGTGGAGCTTGTAGAGGAATTGCAACTATCGATAAAACTACTTTGGAATATAGCTATGTTGGAGATGATTTAGGACAATTTACTTCGTTTGTCAAAGATACTTTGATTAAAAGTATTAAATTAGGAAAAGAGTTGCCGGATAAATTTTCATACGGTTTTGGATAAGTTATGGAATATCTTATATAGGAGAATCAAGATATATTATGGCAATATTTGATGATTTATGAGAATTGTATGACAATAGTTGGGATGCTTCCTTTGATTATAAGGATCAAGTATGTGGTATTTTTCCTAATTCTGTTCATGATATTGTAGTGGTGATTGGAGATAATGAATATAAAGTGTCATCTTTTGATGAGTTAATTTCTCTACAGATTAAAGGGAAAACTTTGCTGGAAATCATGAGTGAGGTTGAAGTACAATATGGTTGAAGTACACTAAAGAAAAAGATAGACAATAAATTCAGATGCACAGATTGAAAGTTGAGAAAAAAGTGCTATAATGAAGATATGAAGGATAGAGGTTGAGAATCTGTCACCAACGCGCCACTTATAGTGGGTCGAGAAATGCAGGAGCCCCGACAGTCCTGACTATCCTTGCAAATAAATCAGCCCTTAGAAACGATTCTAGGGGCTTTTGTTATCTAAGCGGTAAACCTTTTGCGTAAGCTTCTTTGGCTTCGGCTAGAGTCATTTTATTTGGGACACCGTCAATATTTATAATACCAGTATTATGCCAACGACAGACATCACAGATATCGTAGTCCATAACTTCAGTTCCACAAACAGGGCAATGCAACCATAAATAGCCATCAATTACCCAAGTCTCTTTTGATTTATCCATATCAATCCCTCTTTCTCTATTCATTGATTGTAATTGTAATGGTATCCCAATTTTTCGATAAACCGTCAATATCAACGCACCTTTCCATCATTATACTGCAAATCGAGGGGGATTGCTAATAATTGAGTGAGTTTTCTAGATGTGGATAGTATTATCAGGTAATAAAAAATCACGTTTGACCGTGCTAGTTTCTTGCCTGCTGAACTCATCATTTTAAGTTCTTTTTTGTTACCCTTTATGTTTTCTCAACTTATTTGAATTTAATAGTTTTTGAGAAAATCAAGTTAGATTTATAGCAGGATTAGGCCTACTTTTCTCTATCTAAATCTAGCAAGATAATAAAATGCTTTAATTTTAAGAAATATCTTACAGAAAGCCTACAACAGTGGGCTTTTTTCTTTGTCTTAAAAGGTTGATTTCTGAGTTTGTTTAGAGATTTGCTAGTAAGGTTATTTGTGTATCTAAGTCTATCTATTCCAAAAATTACACGATGTTGATGATATAAATCTGATATGATATAATATTTTGGCCCCCTCACTTTAAGGAAGGGAGGTGTTACATATGTTAGAAACTTTACTCACAGTGTTTCTAGCTCCGTTACTGATTAACGTGTTATCTGAGCTTTTCAAGTTATGGCTTAAGAAACGTAAAAAGTAATGGTTAACCCTTTTAGAGGGTAGCAAAAAACCCCATCGGTGGCACGGTGGGGCTTTTTTAGTTACATATGCTGTAACTTTACTCACATTGTAAGTTCATTCTAACATATAACACCTAATATTTCAAGCTTTTATTTCTATATTTCCTCAGAGTGTGATTGTGGCTTGAATCCATTTCACTGAAATTAGAACCCGTGTTACCAAGTTCCGTTTTACACATCATGTATAATACAGGTGAAAAATGATGACATCTGCTAGCTCGAGTGTAGTAAAGTGCAGTAGGGGCCTAAAATTACCTGAATCAAATCAGTTTTACAAAAAAGATTGTAGGATAAGGAGAGTTTGAATTGAAATATAAGTTATTTGACAAAAAGAAAAAAACGCTTGGAACAGCGTTTTTCTTCTGTATTGATTCGTATTGAATGCTTACTTAACCTCTGTAAGGAGTAGACAGAGTTCTATATAACCCCTCAAAACCTTTATTTTAAAGGCTTTGTAATTTATTGAAGAAAAAATGTAGAGACAAATGTAGAGACGATTAAGTAGATAGTTCAGCTATTTTATCTAAATAAATATCTACTGCCTCTAATTTCTTCTTCGGTGCTAACTCGGCGTAGGTATCCATAGTTGTGTTGATAGATTTATGTCCCATACGAACTTGTAGTTCTTTCCAGTTTGCCCCAGCATTTAACATCATTGAAGCATGAGTATGTCTGAAAATATGGAAACCATAATCAGGTAAACCAAGAGAAGTTAGTCGTTTTTTTAAAGTAGCACGTTCGTTTCTATCGCACATATAATTTCCATAAATCGTTGGAAAGATTAACTTGGATTGAGGTAGACCTTGCTTTTTGAAATAGTTATTCATTTCTGTATAGAAATCCCTAAGGTCAGTGAGAGTAGAGTTTGGAACGGGAACCTGACGATTACCAGAATCGGTTTTTGCGGTTGGTTTACAAATCATACATCCTTTAGTACCAAGTTTCTTATTGGCGCTTTTCCACATCAATGTTTTATTTACAATAATTTCATTGTTTGTGAAATCCAAGTCATTTATTTCTAATGCTAGAAGCTCATTGATTCGCAATGCAGAAGCGAGTAAGGAATTGCAGATGGTAATAAATCGTCGATTAGCTCTGTTATTAGGTAATGTTTTTAAGAATGATAACCATGTTTTTAATTCTTCATCATGCAAGACCATAGTTCTACGAGAAGCTAATTTAGGCTTTGGAGGGATTTTGATAGTTTTCACTGGGTTTTTAGTTAATCCAAAATGTGTGATGCCAAAATCGAAAATATCACTAAGTTTGTGAGTGACTGCTCCAAAGTCTTTTGCACTACCTTTTTCAGCACGCTTTTTCCCTGATTCAATCGATGTTCTAGCTTTTTGGGCGAGATTGTTAACCCATCTTTGAATGTCAGCAGATGTGATTTTTTCAGGAATGTAATCTCCGAATGCAGGGATGATGTAATTATATACGTATCCCTTCACTCTATTGATTGTATTATGAGAAGTAACCCAAACTTGATAATTATTGAACCATTCTTCTGCAAGTTCAGAAAAAGTGGATAATCGTTTATCTTCTTTCCTCGTTCCACCTGCTTTTTCAAAATTAACTCTAGCCGTTAGGATTTTACGGTCAAGTTGCCGTAGTGTTTTAGCTGTTATAGACGTTGTTACTTGTTTGCCTGTTTTTTCATCGATACCTAAGTAAAGGCCTCGTAAAATATAACTAACCTCTCCGTTTGAATTTGTTTTTTTGATAACCTTTTTGTTATTGTAAGTTATAGTTTCAGATGTCATAATGCCCTTTCATTATACGGATATAAAATAAAAAGGCTAAAATAGAACATTTTCTATACATAACAGACAGTTCTATTTTAGCATAATTCATGTTATTTCTCTAAGAATTGGAGAACATTTTCAAGTTTATAGTAAACAGTTCTGGTTCCTTCTATAGGTGGTTCCAGTCGTTTTAGTCCTTTTTCTTCCCAAGATTTTAATGTATTCGGAGAAATTTGAAGGAGATTCAACAGGTCTTTTTGGGTATATAGACCACAATAATTGAAGATGTGGGTTTCCTGTTGTAGGATTTGTAAGAGATTTAGTAGTAGGTTTTTAATTTCAAATAGTTCTGAGTTCATTATTGTTATTCCTTTCTTTGAATAGTTGTTTCAAACTGTGTGAAGAAGCTATTAGCACGATGTATTGGTTGAGGTTCAAAGGGGTTCGTGAAAAAGTTGCTGACATCTTTTTCGTATTCCCGACTCTCATTGTTATAGTGTGTATAAAAGATATTATCCTTTTCAACCAGTATGGCTGTTTGTATTCGTCGTTCTAGCTGGTCGAAACTGTCAATTCGTTTACTGGTTTGAAAATTATCATACAACTCCTTTGGTGAGTAGGGGCTAGTTATGAATATTAGTTCAGCGGTTAATGCCTTATCTATATATCTAGAAGGTAAGAAAACATCGAAATTATAAGGGTCTAGAATTTTCAAAAGGTCATCATATCGAAAGCTATCTGGTCGCAGTTCGTCAATAATGATAGTTTCCTGGTTTTGATAACTCTGAAAAGGGTCGCGACTTGAGCCTGTTACAAAATAAGAAGTATTTTTATTTTCTGCATAAGTCTTAGCCAGTCTTGTCTTACCAAGTCCAGACTCACCATAGATATAGACTACTTGCTTTGTCTTTTGTTCATACTTCATACGATTCAGGAATTCTCTCCCTAATCTTTCTTGCCTTTTTTCAGCAACAGCTTTAAGTCGCGTACTTGCTTTCGCATATTGACTTCCCGTTAGCTCAGATTCAATCTCTTCTAGAGTTAATAAACCGTCATAAAGCATATCTAGATATTCTCGTATTAGTTCCCCTTCTTTTTTACTTTGGTTTCGCTCTACTTGTTTTCGAATATTTTCTAATTTTTTAGCAAAATCAAAGTTACTTATTATTTCCGAAATAGGGTACTGATATTTATTTTGAGCATCTTTAGTTTGGTGAACAAGATAACTAAAACCATTATTAGGATGCTTGAAGAATTCTAATCGTTCGATTTGAGCATCTTCACGTTTACCATTTCGTTCATTAATTTCCCAAGCTATGCTATGTGGGCTACGAGCATGTTTGAAATACATCATGAGATGAATATGGGGTTCTACAGTTTCTCCATCTTCATTAACATCTTTATCATGTAAAATTCCTGCCCAGAGTAATGGCTCTAATAACTTAACGATTCTATCAATTTCTTTTTTCCAATCAGATAAAATAGCTAGTCGCATTTGTTGTGTATACATGATTGCACGCTGTTTAGGGATTTTTTTATTTGTTTTTTTCTCTGAAGACATTTCAAGAATTTCCTTTCGTTTTGTTTTTGGCACATTGGCACAGTTTGAATGCGAGACAATGCCAAGACCAGTCTCGCAGTATTGTTAGTATTAAGGATATTTAGAGTAAGTAGTATCATTGGCACAGTTTTGTAATATAAAAAAATGGTGGAAGGACTTTTTGTCTTTGACAAAGTCCTTCCACCGATTTTATAGTCTATTTGTTCATATTTTATTTCAATCTACTATGATTGTAAGAGCCTGTTGCTTGATACCAACGACCATCACTAGGCGCTATATTGGTAAAGAACAAGTCGGGTTCCATAGTGTGTAATTTTGTTTTAATAGCAGGGAATATTTCTTGTACTTTCAAGAAACTTTCATGATTGTTTGGAACTTTCCACCGTAATATAGCCCCATCTTTTGTATAAATCATCGATAAGGTTAACAAAGAACGATTGGCCTTGTTGACGATTGATTTTTGAGTAGAAATCTGTTTATTTTGAGTATCGAGAATAGAATCGGACTCAAAATGGGCAAATTTTCTCAGTTCGTAGGTTGCTCGTAATCCTTTGAGCATGTATTTTATATCACTTTTAAACCAGTGATAAAGGAAAAGAGAGAAAAGTAGGATTGAAAAAATTATCAAAGGATAGAAAAGAAAAATAACATTTTGATAATTAATTTCAATGTTCAGATTCTGTTGAATCAAGATAAGTATAAATATAGGAAAACAGCTTACTACAGTTCCTATACATAAGATTTTGAATAGATTATACTTGTTTATCATAAGCACCTCTTGTTATAGTATGGGGTGAGGAGTGGCATGATGTTGCTGTCATGCTTTCCATCACTAAATTTGACAATTCCTGTCCCTATTCCGCTAGGAACAACAATATTTTCAATATGAGCGTTTGGCAATAAAAACTGAGTGGTGTTAGTATTTATCTCTCCCAAAATAATAGAACAGTTAATTTGTTCTCTAACTGCTAGATTTCCTCCAAATGCGGTAGCATCAAAACGTTGGGAAACTAGGATAAGTGAAACTTTAGTAGCTCTACCTAGGAGAGCCACAGTTCCTAATAGTTGTGCAAACGTATCTCGTGCTTGTTTTGAAGAACCCTGAACAAGAGCAAGTAGCTCATCTATGATAATATATTTGCGTTTTAATGTAGCTTTTGGGTTTTCTAAAAGTATTTCTTGACGTTCGTAAATCTTATTGATAGCATCCCCCAGAATTTCATTTACTTCTGTGATAAAACTATTTAAGTTAGCCCCTCTTTTCGGAGACAGGACAGACAGATTTAATTCACGACCTAGAGAATAAATATCGGCACGTTTAGGGTCTACTGCTACAATATCGTCAGTTATTTTCCGAATACACCGAATAAGGTATTCTAGGAAATAACTTTTTCCTGAACCAGATGAACCACTGATAGCTAAATGAACAACATCATTTAGATTGATACTAACTTGGTTTGACATGAGCGGAACCCTAATCTCACTAACTTCTTGATTTATAAAATGTTGGATATCAGGAATAGTTAGTCGAGTTGGAATACCATTTACCCAAGGGAAGAAAAAACCTCTAGCAAGATTAGGGTCACCTGTCTTGTAGGGGATAAAAATTGCATTACTTTGTAACATAAGCGTTTTATAAGGGTAAAGGATGCCAGAACAGATATCTGCTATCTTAAAATACAGATTTTTATCTAAAACATAGGAAACAGGAAGATTGGGAATGAAAAACATTCCCTTATCTTCTGCCTCTAAAGAAATGGAGAAAGAGTTTGTAAAGCTCGTTTCTCCGTTGATATCTAGTGTATTGTTGAGATTGCTTGTAATGAATTTAGCTAATTCATTTTCAGACATAGGCATTTTAATAGGGATAGTCATAAACTACCCCCTAAGCTTTGTGAATGCCTGTGGCACGGAAATACGCATTTGATTTAATCTGAATTGCTTCTAATTTATCAAATGCTATTTTCTCACCAATGTTAAATTCAGATAAATCTGGTTTGTTATCTGGAAGGAACTTCACTTTAAAAGGATTATGAGTATCCGTAGCAATCCAAATCTGATAACCAATAACTTTATCTGTCCGCTTATCGTCTTTATATTCATACTGTGTTTCTATTTGCAGTCCTACAATATAAGTTGTTTCATTTCCAAGAAGTTTCTCAGCATTTTCTGAGCTATAATAGCTTGATGATTTGACTGTGAATGTCATATTTTTGACCTTTCTTATTAAGGAGGAGAATAATTTTTATTCTACAGGAGTAATAGTTGTATTTAACAACTATATGTTGATTTATCTCATGACGCCCATCTCTTATATATATATATATTTTTTTTTTTGAGTGCCACGCGTGGCGAAGGGAGTTAAGGTCAAATGAGTTTATGTCATCAAAAATTAACAAAAACGTAACATAAAAACACTTGACAAGGTGTTAATTTTTAGGTTATACTCCCTTTAGGGAAATAAGATAAGAGATGGGCAAGAGATAAGAAAAAAATTTTTTTCATAAAGAAAAAGGGGAGTCGGGGCGTAGCCCCGTTAGATAAGTTAGTTTCAGGTACCTGAAACTAACTAGAATGGGTTGTTGCATAAATTTTCATGCAATATTAAAAATGCAAACAGTTGAGTTTTTCTTGGCTGTTTTTTTGTTTTCTAAAAGAAAAAATTAAAATTTTTCAACTTTAATCTATAGTAATATTCGTGAAAAATAATTGACAAAATCCACGTCAGGTCTTGCCAGGAGTTTCGGATGCCTTTGTCTTGATTACGGCATCATCATCAGGTGTCTATATCGCCATTTATATCTTGATTATGGTGGCTCACCTTAAATACCGCAAGTCGCAGGACTTTATGGCGGATGGCTATCTCATGCCCCATTATCGTTTCCTAAATCCCTTAACTATGCTTTTCTTTGTCTTTGTCTTTGTAACCCTCTTTTTACAAGAGTCTACATTTGTAGGAGCAATCGGATCAGCTATCTGGATTATCGGTTTCGGGATTTATAGCCAGTGGAAATTTAGAAAATAGATTTGAAACTCATCAACTCAGGTTGGTGAGTTTTTTCTTTAAAAATCAAGTCAAAAAAGCACCAGAGTCTAAAGTGACTTTGGTGCTTTAAAGTTGTAAATATTTTGTTCCGAACTGCTGTTGATAGTTATTCTTCATCTTCCGTAGGGAATGGAATGCCAGTTTTATTTAGTCGTTGAACTTCTTTGACGAATGTGTTCTTTTCTTCAAACATCTTTGCTAGTGGGAAGAGGTTGTTTTGGGCATCAATGTAGTNAAGAACAGTATTAGCTAGTTCAATCGCCTTAGGATTATTTTGTCGTAGTAGATTGAAAACTTCGAATATGTTTAAATAAATTAGGGGATATATTGAATACTCAAGAGAGAATTTTTCAGATATATTTATCTTCAACTTATAGATGAGTTTTTCAGCTTTATCATAATAGCCATAGCGAGAATATGTTCTAGCTAAATTCATTCCAGTTATAGCATATCTGTAAGGAAAATTATAAGTTACATACTTAGTTTCTTCCAATCCTTTAACAATTATCTTTTCGAGGTATTCAAGGAATTTTAACTCAAAACATTGAACCTTATGTCCCAAAAGAATTTCAATAACAGTAAAATCACGAATATAAAGAGTATCAATACTAAATATATAGTCGACCAAGTAATGAATAGCTTCTACTTCATCAGGAGCCAATTCATCTATTTTCTTTCCTTGAGTTTGTAAAATAGCTAATTTTAGTGTGTAATAGTCTATGATATTTCCCCAGTCACTTTTCTTTCCTAGTATTTGTCTAGCTTTTATTCTATCATTTTTAATTAATGCATTTATAATTTGCTTTGCTCTTTGGGCATTCTCATCTTGAATATGAAGAACTTCATTAAAGTCGTCTCCATCTAAATTAAAATTGCTTAAAATTTCAAAAAAAGTATCAACTTTAACGGTAGCTAATCCTTTTTCAAAGCGACTGAGGTTATTGGGAGTAATGACATCTCCAGCAGCCTCCTTGAGGGTCATATTACGATCTTGACGGATTTTGTAGATAATTTCTCCATAGTGTTTGAATTCCATGATAGTCTCCTTGAGTTTTATTGGTTTTATTATAACTTAAATTTCTCCATTTTTGGGAAAAACTACTGTTTTTAGTAGATTTTTATTCTAAAATCAAGATAAGAAATAAAATTATACCGTTTACAATAGAAAGTTCCAAAATGGAAATTAATTACAGTATAATATACAAAAAAATAAAAAGGAGACAATATTATGAAGAAAAAAGATATTTTGTTAGGTGCTGGTTTAACAACTATTTTTGTAGGTGCTGGTGCTGTAAATACAACTGCCCATGCAGAAGAGGTTGATTCTGGTAAACCCAAGCCTACGGTGAAGACGACCCCTGTCCATGTTACAGAGCAAGACGTTAAAAATGCCAAAGCTGATGTAGATAAGGCGCAAGCTGATGTCAACGCAAAACAAGGTACTGTAGACAGAGCAAAAACTGAAAAGGTAAAAGCTGATGACAAAATTGACTCCATCAATAAAGACATTGACACTGCTAATAACGCAAACAAAATCATCGATGCACAAAACAATATTATCGCTAGCAAAACAGCGGACAAGACAAACGCAACAAACGATTTGAATACCGCTAAAGATGCCGAACGTGATGCGCATACAGCACTAGACAATGCTAACACCGCAAAAACAGAGGCTGATAATGCCCGTGACACTAAGAAAGCTGATGTGGATACGAAACAAGCAGACCTTGACGCAATCACAGACGCTAATGTACGTAAAAACATCACAAACACAACTAGCAAAATTTCAAACGTTGATAATGATTTGAACGCTAAAGGTGCACAAATCACAGCTACAGACACTAAAATTGCTGCTAAACAAGGGGAAATCGATAACTATAGAGTTAAAGTTATTTCAACAGATTTGAACCCTGATGAACGTAATCACACAGCTCATGATAATCTTAATGATTATGAGTATAACCATGGGTTCTTCCGTAACAACCAAATGGAACCAGTTAATTTCCAAGGTGTTGATATCAAAGAAATTGACGCAACTAAAGATATGGTTGATTTCGCAGAAGCTTTAGCAGCCTATAAGAAAGCGCCATATGATTGGACAACTCGTAAATACAAAGAACGCCCAACATACCGTTACAAGGTAGATAACAAAGGTATTTCAGACGCCTTTGTCAAATTGCTTAATCAACTACGTGTTAATAACAATTTGAAGGGTGATATGGTGGTTGACGATGAGTACCTAGCATACGCGCAAAAACGTGCTGATGAAATGCAGAAAACAGGCGTATTGTCACACCGTACAAGTTTAACAAACAAACCGGGCTATATCAAAGGGGTGCAACCAGACCAGAACGTTGAAAACATCCTTGGCGGGCTATCAGGCCAAATTATCGGTCGCGACGGTGAATATTTGACATTTGACCATATCGTAACTAATGAAACGTTGGCTTATGATATGTTGTTGACATACTACTCGGACTATGCAAATGTACGAGGTTTGAAATACGGACACCGCAAAAACTTATTGACACCAACAGGTGGTAAAATGGGCGTTGCCATTTCAACCGTCGATGGAAAAGATAAAACAACTTATTTCGGTTCATTCAACGCTAGTGCGCACAAAGGTTCAACCTATGAATGGGATGAAAATGACCAAATGTTCCATTCCCTAAACCAAAGCCAAGATGAAAAGGATTATTGGAACCATAGCAACAACTTTAATCAAGATGACCCAATGAACCCAACATTCTATGGTAAAAAGATGAAGTTTATCGCAGACACTCATTATGTGTTTGTTAAACGTCAAATCATCGATGACAGACCAAAAATGCAAGCAGAGTTAGATGCATTGAAAGCTCAAAAAGCGACACAAGAGCGAGAACGTGATGCATTAGTTGCGAAGAAAGCTGATTTAACCCAAGAGTTGGATGCATTAAACGCCCAATTGAATGATATTGCTACAGGTCGCACAAATGCAACAACCGCTCTAAATCAAGCAAAATCTGATTTGGCTACGCTTACAGCAACAGCTCAAGACAAAGCAGATGCAGTCGTTCAAAAACAAAAAGAATTGGATAAAGCAACAGCTCGTGTAAATGATGTAACTGCACGTATCAACACGATTCAAAGTGAAATTGACGCAGCAACAAGTAAACGTGATGATGCTATGCGTGTCCACGCGCAATTGCCACAATTGCGTGCAAGTTTAACACAGGCAGAAGCCGATAGAACGAATGTAGAACAACGTATTGCAGTTGCAGAACAAGACTTGACAGATGCCAAAGCTCGTTTGACACAGGCACAAGCCGACCACAAACATAAATCAGATATCTTTTCAATCGATAAGATGCTAAATCTATATACTAATGGTAACCGTATCATTTCAGCAACACCAAAAGTAGCTCCAACAGTGGATGAATTGCCAGAATTGGATATCACAGCTGACATCCCAAGTGATTTGAATACAAAACAAAATCCTGACGGTATTGGTGCGACACCAAAAGTAGCTCCAACAGTAGATGAATTGCCAGAATTGGATATCACAGCTGACATCCCAAGTGATTTGAATACAAAACAAAATCCTGATGGTATTGGTGCAACACCAAAAGTAGCTCCAACAGTAGATGAATTGCCAGAGTTGGATCCAAGTGCTATCATTGACAAGCCGGCAGATAAACCAGCAGATAAACCAGCGGACAAGCCAGCGAATAAGCCAGCAGATAAACCAGTGGATAAGCCAGCGGATAAGCTAGCGAATAAGCCAGCGAATAAGCCAGCGAATAAGCCAGCGGATAAGCCAGCGGATAAGCCAGCGGATAAGCTAGCGGATAAACCAGCGGATAAGCCAGCAGATAAGCCAGCAGACAAGTCAGCAGATAAACCAGCAGATAAGTCAGCAGACAAGCCGGCAGATAAATCAGCAGAACAATATGCGTTACCAAGTACAGGAGAAAATCCTAGGGTAGCAAATTCAATTGTTACAGTTGGCTACGGATTGTTAGCAATGATTGGCTTGGCAGGGTTCTTTACTAAGCGGAAAGAGACTAAGTAATTATATAGAACTATCTAGTGTCATGCTGGATAGTTTATTTTAAAAAGGAGAAGTAATGGCAGTAGAAGATAAGATTAAAAATCTATTAGATATGTTAGACGGTTATGGTTACCAGTATAAGTTATTTGACGATAAAGTTGTTGTTGAGAATCATTCATCGGATATAATACGAGCAGTAGAGATATTGGAAGAATTTTCTAAATATAATTTGATTCCAATGTACCGAACCACTTCGTTTAAAAACGTACCGAAATTAGTTTATTATTCCTTTATGACAAAACTAGAAGAGATTTATAAAGAAGAAGCAAATAGAATAGGGATAGAATTTAAAGATTTCTATTTAAAGGAAAGATACAAATTAAAGGAATATCCTGAGTATATGCATGCTAGTTTTTCTGATTATGGAACATTTATAATAGATTACTATGATACAGAAAGCTTAGTTATTAAAGGTTGGCCAAAGAATTCTGCGGTGAGTTTGGCTAGTAATGATAGAATAAAACAATATATAAATAAAGACACTTTTACCATAGATTTTAATCGTGTGAAAAATGTGGATAATCAAGCTAATCTGATGTATGGTTATTTAGAGATGATTGATGAAGAGCCTGAATTTTTAGAAGAACTAATTAGAAATCATAGCTCTAGTTTTTAAGTAGGTTTGTTGAGTACACACACGAGGTATTAAATGAGAAATATAAATTATTCAGCATTTTTAAGTGCTAAAGATGCTCTAACTTTTGAAGAATGTCAAAACATTCATCAGACAATTCTAAACAATATTGGTAACGATGAGGAAATTTTAAAAGTATGGTCTGAGTTTTTGCAAGCTAGTATAAGCTATGCTCATATTCGTAGCCAGTGGTTGCTATGGGAACGTGAAGAGCGTCAACAAAAAGATGAAGGGAGAACAGCAAAGCATGAGCGAGTAATATATTGTCTAAAGCTTCTTAGTCGTTATCTAGGGCAAGAAGGTGTGGACGTTTCATGGTTTGATGCTATAGAGGATAACAGAAAGCAAATAGGAGATTTTGCTTGTTATATAGCTTATATCTACTCTATAAATGCTAGATAGAAAATGCAGGCTGATTAATGCCTGCATTTTGGACTTCAATTATTCATTCAAAAGATTTTACTATTTTCATGAATAATTGAAGTGAAAGAATAAAAAAAGAAGAGCTACTCATCTGTGAAGTAGCTCTTCTCTTATATCCGTAATCTCTTTTTATTTATCTGAAAATGTAGAGAAAAATGTAGAGATTCGGCTGATTTGTATTGCAATACATTGAAATTTGAAATCTCAAGAATCGCTTAAAATCAGGGATTCTCACGCCTGCTGACGTGTAGTGAATCTCTATTTAACCTCTGTAAACACAACGTGTTTGCGAAGTTTTGGTGAGTATTTCTTCAATTGAAGACGGTCTGGAGTGTTACGTTTGTTTTTAGAAGTAAGGTACAAGCGTTCACCAGATTCTTTGTGTTCAAGTGTAATATTTACGCGCATGGTATCTCCCTTCTATTATTCAGCTGATGCAGCTTTAGCGATTTTACGTCCTTTGTAGTATCCTTTAAGTGATACACGGTGAGAACGTGAGTAATCTCCAGTAGTTTCGTCAAAGTTTACAGATGGAGCTGTTACTTTGTAGTGTGTACGACGTTTGTTTTTCTTCGCTTTTGAAGTGCGACGTGCAGGTACTGCCATTTTGATTTCTCCTTTAGGTATTTATATTCGATTCAATCTACTGATTTTCATCAACCATACTAGGATAACACATTTTTTTTGTAAAGTAAAGTTACTTGACAAAAAAAGATAAAAAAATTCTCCTGTCCGACCTAGCAGACAGGAGAAGGTGTTAAATATCAATCTCAAATGGTTCGTCAATGGTTTCTGATACGTATTTTCCGTCTTTCTTCCGTTGCTTGACACATTCTGTAAGGAGATATTCGATTTGCCCATTGACTGAACGAAAGTCGTCTTCTGCCCATGATGCGAGTGCAGCGTATAACTTTGTTGAGAGTCGAAGGGGAATCTGCTTTTTTTTAGCTTCAGCCATCTTTAGTAAAGACTTCCTGTGTTGACAATTGGTTGTGCATCATGATTGCCACAGAGGACGACTAGGAGATTTGAAACCATGGCAGCTTTTCGTTCTTCATCAAGCTCTACCAATTCCCCTTCATTGAGACGTTCCAGGGCCATTTCAACCATACCCACAGCGCCATCGACAATCATCTTACGGGCATCAATAATGGCTGATGCTTGTTGGCGTTGAAGCATGACAGCAGCAATTTCTGGTGCGTAAGCTAGGTAAGTGATACGTGCTTCAAGGATTTCCAAACCAGCATCTTCAACGCGACTTTGGATTTCTTCACGAATACGGTTAGCAACAATTTCGCTAGAGCCACGAAGACTACCTTCATCGGCTTGCCCGTCACCTGTAGTATCTACATTAGGAGACACATCGTAAGGATAGATGCGGACAATATTTCGGAGGGCACTATCACATTGTAATGAAAGATATTCTTTGTAGTTGTCAACGTTGAAGACTGCCTTAGCAGTATCGACAACTCTCCAAGTTACCGCGATACCGATTTCTACAGGATTTCCTAGACAATCATTGATTTTTTGGCGAGAATTGCTCAAGGTCATAACCTTGAGGGAAATCTGTTTCTTGCCAATTTCAATATTTACATCATTGCCATTTGATGATTTCATCCCTGAAAAAGGAGATTTCGTGCTAACGTCTCCACTTTGTCCAAGTCGAGTGTGATTTGCAGGGTTAACTGCTACGCTGAAGGGATTGACAAAGTAAAAACCAGGTTCTTTGATGGTACCTGTATAGTTACCAAAAAGAGTCAAAACCAGAGCTTCCTGAGGTTTGACAACTTTTAAACCAGCATGAGCTAGGCCTGTAATTAAGCTTAATAAAAGTCCGATAATAATTCCAAAAATGTTTTCCGAAGCAGCACCCATTATAAGTATAAAGACACCAAGTACGAGTGTCAACTCAATGAGAATTAATGCGAATACACCATTTGGTTTTGAATTGATTAGTTTTTCAGTCATAAGAATGACCTCCTGTTATTTGATATCTAAATGATATCACTTTAATTTATAAAGTCAAGAAATAAATGTAACATTTTTAAAGAAACTATTACTGTATAGAATTTTCTGAAAATTCAAGAATTTTCTTCTGTTCATTGCTTTTAAAATGTGCTATAATGGTAAAAACTGAAATGGGAGGGAACAAATGACTGAATTAGATAAACGTCACCGCAGTAGCATTTATGACAGTATGGTTAAATCACCTAACCGTGCCATGCTTCGTGCGACTGGTATGACAGATAAGGACTTTGAAACACCGATTGTGGGAGTGATTTCGACTTGGGCGGAAAATACACCATGTAACATTCACTTGCATGATTTTGGGAAATTAGCGAAAGAAGGTGTCAAATCGGCAGGCGCTTGGCCTGTTCAGTTTGGGACCATTACCGTAGCGGACGGGATTGCCATGGGAACGCCTGGTATGCGTTTCTCTTTGACATCTCGTGATATCATTGCGGACTCTATAGAGGCGGCTATGGGTGGTCACAACGTCGATGCCTTTGTCGCTATCGGTGGCTGTGACAAGAACATGCCTGGTTCTATGATTGCCATTGCTAATATGGATATTCCAGCTATTTTCTCCTATGGTGGAACTATTGCACCGGGAAATCTTGATGGAAAAGATATTGACTTGGTTTCTGTCTTTGAAGGAATCGGAAAATGGAACCACGGTGACATGACAGCTGAGGACGTGAAACGTCTTGAATGTAATGCCTGCCCTGGCCCTGGTGGCTGTGGTGGTATGTATACAGCTAATACTATGGCGACCGCTATCGAAGTTCTCGGTATGAGTTTGCCAGGATCTTCATCTCACCCAGCTGAATCAGCTGATAAGAAAGAAGATATCGAAGCAGCAGGACGTGCTGTTGTTAAGATGCTGGAACTTGGTCTCAAACCATCTGATATCTTGACTCGTGAAGCCTTTGAAGATGCCATCACTGTAACCATGGCTCTCGGTGGTTCTACAAACGCCACTCTTCACTTGCTTGCTATTGCCCATGCTGCCAATGTTGACTTGTCACTTGAGGACTTCAATACAATCCAAGAACGCGTTCCTCACTTGGCAGACTTAAAACCATCTGGTCAGTATGTCTTCCAAGACCTCTACGAAGTCGGTGGTGTGCCTGCGGTTATGAAATACTTGTTGGCGAATGGCTTCCTTCACGGAGACCGTATCACATGTACTGGTAAGACTGTAGCTGAAAACTTGTCTGACTTTGCAGACCTGACACCAGGTCAAAAAGTTATCATGCCACTTGAAAATCCAAAACGTGCAGATGGTCCGCTTATCATCTTGAACGGGAACCTTGCCCCTGATGGTGCGGTTGCTAAGGTATCAGGTGTGAAAGTGCGTCGTCACGTTGGACCAGCTAAGGTCTTTGATTCAGAAGAAGATGCTATTCAGGCCGTTCTGACAGATGAAATCGTTGATGGCGATGTAGTCGTTGTTCGTTTCGTTGGACCTAAAGGTGGTCCTGGTATGCCTGAGATGCTGTCACTTTCATCAATGATTGTTGGTAAAGGTCAGGGAGACAAGGTTGCCCTCTTGACGGATGGCCGTTTCTCTGGTGGTACTTATGGTCTGGTTGTTGGACATATCGCCCCTGAAGCTCAGGATGGTGGACCGATTGCTTATCTCCGTACAGGCGATATCGTTACGGTTGACCAAGATACCAAAGAAATTTCCATGGCCGTATCCCAAGAAGAACTTGAAAAACGCAAGGCAGAAACAACCTTGCCACCACTTTATAGCCGTGGTGTCCTCGGTAAATATGCCCACATCGTATCATCTGCTTCACGCGGAGCCGTGACAGACTTCTGGAATATGGACAAGTCAGGTAAAAAATAAACTCAAAAAGCAAGCCAATCTCGGCTTGCTTCTTTTCATCTTCAAAAGTGATTTGCCTGCTTATACTCAATAAAAATCAAAGAGCAAACTAGAAAGCTAGGCGCAGGTTGCTCAAAGCACTGCTTTGAGGTTGTGGATAGAACTGACGAAGTCAGCTCAAAACACCGTTTTGAGGTTGCAGATAGAACTGACGAAGTCAGTAACATATACCTACGACAAGCCGACGCTGACGTGGTTTGAAGAGATTTTTGAAGAGTATTAACGAGGTGGTAGTCCAAGGGCAATGCGGCCGTAGCGACTGATTCGTGTGATCTTCCAGGCAGGAGACCAGGTAACTTCAACCTTGACATCTTCGATCCCCTCGATTTGTTTCAGACCTGCCACGATTTCGATAGGCAGGCTTTCTGCACAATCGCAGGCAGTATCGGTGAAGGTCATGACAATCTTGCAGAGACCTGTTTCGTCCAGATTGATTTCATAAATCAGTCCTAGATTGTACACATCCAATTCCACATCTGTATCAAAAACCTTCTCTAGTTTTTCGATAATTTGGTCTTGTAAGGCCAAAGCACGGTCATTGATTTTGATATCGTCTCTCATAGCAGTCCCTCCACGTGATAAATATCCTCTATTTTCTCATAATTCTGACAATTTGGCAAGTTTTTGATGGTTTTTCTGAAAAAATATGATAATATAAAGAAAAGACTAAATTAAGGGGAAGCCTATGGAGCAGATTGGAAAAGTCTTTAGACAATTACGAGAGTCAAGAAATATCTCGCTGAGACAAGCAACTGGGGGACAATTTTCGCCGTCCATGTTATCCCGCTTTGAAACAGGTCAGAGTGAGCTTTCGGTAGAAAAATTTCTATTTGCCCTAGAAAATATATCTGCCAGTGTGGAGGAAATCCTCTTTCTGGCGAGAGGTTTTCAGCATGATACAGATTCTGAGTTGAGAAAAGAAATCATAGATGTCTTGAATCCAAAGAATATAGCTCCGCTTGAGGACTTGTATCGCAGGGAATATCAAAAGCATGCCCATTCTCAAAACAAACAGAAACATATTCTAAATGCCATTATTATCAAGTCTTATATGAAGAGCATGGATGATACGGTAGAGTTAACGTCAGAGGAAAGGAAAGTCCTTCATGACTACTTGTTTTCTACCGAGATTTGGGGAATCTATGAACTCAATTTGTTCTCAGTCAGTTCTCCCTTCTTATCTGTTTCCCTTTTTACTAGATATGTACGAGAAATGATCCGAAAATCCGATTTTCTAATGGAAATGTCTGGAAACCGAAACCTGTTTCACACCATGCTATTGAATGGTTTTTTAGCCAGCATTGAGGGTGAAGAATTTACCAATGCCTCTTATTTTAAACGTGTCATCAAAGAGCATTTCTACAAGGAAAATGAGACCTATTTCCGAATTGTCTATTTGTGGGCAGAAGGTCTTCTTGATAGCAAGCAGGGCAGAGTCAAGGAAGGCCAGAAAAAGATGGAAGATGCTGTCCGTATTTTTGAGATGCTTGGCTGTCACAAATCTGCCGAATACTACAGAAAAACGACCGATTGTTGAATATCTGCAAACTAAGAAAATTATTTGAAATTTGAAGCGATAGAACTCTTGTCCTCTCTCATGTCATCAAAGAGATTTTATCGTTGTTTTGCTTATTTTGTGTGTTGCATATATTCAAAAGTTTACCCTTTCAAATTTCTAAGTGCTATACTGTAGTCATATTTCATATAGGGATTATAACAAGAAGGGAGATTACCTATGAAACTATTGTTCAGAAATCAAGCTTATCGACTCTTGACTTTGTCACGTTTCTTCAATGCTTTTGGTGCTTCGATTTTCAATCTGGTATTTATCGTCTATGCATCGACCCTGCCACAAGCATCTTTTGCGGTTGCTATGGCCAATATTGTCATGATTCTTCCGACTCTCTTTACAGTTTTTGTAGGGATTCGGGCAGATTACACGAGGGACAAGGTCAAATGGATGACTTACAGCGGTTTGTTTCAGGCGGTTTTATTTTTTCTAGCAGCCCTAGTTGTTCAGCAAGCTAGTCTCTTTGCCTTTTCTAGCCTGTGTTTAATCAATGTCATTAGTGATGTCATCAGTGATTTTGCAGGTGGCTTGCGCATGCCTCTTATTAAGGAAAAAGTAGCTGAAGAGGATTTGATGGAGGCTTATTCTTTTTCACAGTTTATCACCTATATTTCAGCCATTGGTGGTCAAGCTTTTGGAGTTTGGCTCTTAGGTCTATCGGTCAACAATTTTTCCCTTGTTGCGGGAATTAATGCCTGTTTTTTCCTAGTATCAGCCTTTATTCTCTTTTTAGGAAAAAGCAAATTGAGTCTGTCAATGTCATCTGCTGATGGTGAAAACCTAAAAAATGAGAAGCTTTCTATCAAAGACCAGTTCCTAACAATTTACCGAAATTTACGTCTTGTTTTTCTTAAAGGTGGACAGAAAAACTTTGGCTTTATGCTCTTTGCTGTCTTGCTTATCAATGCTTTGGGTGGCGCTTTAGGAAGCATCTATAACATCTTCTTTTTGAGCCATTCTCTTTTGGACTTTTCTTACACAGAGGCATTATTTATCAGTCAATTCTGTGCTTTGTTAGCAATCATCATCAGTAGCCTTACGGGCAATGATTATTTTGGGAAGCAGTCCTTGCCTAGATTGATGATGTGGGTGACCGTAGGACTCAGTCTAGTTGGTCTAGCTAATTTATTCAATCAAGTCGTACTTGGTTTACTATTTATCTGTTCAACTCTGTATGTGTCTGGTAAAGTTCAACCAAAGATTAGTGCCTTGCTCCTGAAAAATCTAGCTCCAGAGGTTCTAGCTCGTACCAGTAATTTTTTAGGTTTATTGTTCACCTTATCCATACCTGTGGGAACAGCTTGTTTTTCACTTATAGCTGTATGGAATATACAGTTGACTTGGATGCTATTTGTTGGTCTTTCCTTGCTAGCTATTCTTTTGACAGGTCTTAATCTCAAAAATGATATCTAATACTCTTCGAAAATCTCTTCAAACCACGTCAACGTCGCCTTGCCGTAGGTATGGTTACTGACTTCGTCAGTTCTATCCACAACCTCAAAACACTGTTTTGAGCAACCTGCGGCTAACTTCCTAGTTTGCTTTTTGATTTTCATTGAGTATAAATCCTAATTTTTTCTCACTGTTTTAATCCCTCTATTTATGGTAAAATAAGACTATTAAGTTTAAAGAGGATTCCCTATGAAATTACAAAAACCAAAAGGAACGCAGGATATTTTGCCTGCTGAATCTGCCAAATGGCAGTACGTTGAGGGCTTTGCCCGTGAGATTTTCAAGCGCTACAACTATGCAGAAGTGCGCACGCCTATTTTTGAGCATTACGAGGTCATCAGTCGCTCTGTCGGAGATACAACGGATATCGTAACCAAGGAAATGTATGACTTCTATGACAAGGGTGACCGCCATATCACCCTCCGTCCAGAAGGAACTGCACCCGTTGTCCGTTCCTATGTGGAAAATAAACTCTTCGCCCCAGAAGTGCAAAAGCCAAGCAAGTTCTACTACATGGGACCGATGTTCCGTTATGAGCGTCCACAGGCAGGGCGCTTGCGCCAATTCCATCAGATTGGTGTTGAGTGTTTTGGCTCTAGCAATCCAGCTACCGATGTGGAAACAATCGCGATGGCAGCCCATTTCTTGAAAGAAATCGGCATCCAAGGTGTCAAATTGCACCTTAACACTCTTGGAAATCCTGAGAGCCGTGCTGCCTACCGTCAAGCCTTAATTGATTATTTGACACCGCTCAAGGAGACCTTGTCTAAGGATAGCCAGCGTCGCTTGGAGGAAAATCCTCTCCGTGTCTTGGACTCTAAAGAAAAAGAAGACAAGGTAGCAGTAGAGAATGCGCCTTCTATCTTGGACTTCCTTGATGAAGAAAGCCAAGCTCATTTTGATGCTGTGCGTCAGATGTTGGAAAATCTTGGAGTAGACTATATCATCGATACCAATATGGTGCGTGGTCTGGACTACTACAACCACACCATTTTTGAGTTTATCACTGAGATTGAGGGCAATGACTTGACAGTCTGTGCGGGTGGTCGTTACGATGGTTTGGTTTCTTACTTTGGAGGCCCGGAAACTGCTGGCTTTGGTTTTGGACTTGGTGTAGAGCGCCTGCTTCTCATTCTTGAAAAGCAAGGTGTGGCCCTCCCTATCGAAAACGCCCTAGATGTCTATATCGCAGTCTTGGGTGAAGGAGCAAATGTCAAGGCCTTGGAATTGGTACAAGCCCTTCGCCAACAAGGTTTCAAAGCAGAGCGTGATTACCTCAACCGTAAGCTCAAAGCTCAGTTCAAGTCAGCCGATGTCTTTGCTGCTAAGACCCTCATCACCCTAGGAGAGAGTGAAGTCGAAAGCGGACAAGTGACGGTCAAGAACAATCAAACACGAGAAGAAGTGCAAGTGTCACTTGAGACAATCAGCCAAAACTTCTCAGAAATCTTTGAAAAACTAGGCTTTTAATAGTAGAAAAACTGGTCAGGAACCTACTCCTGACCTTTTTCTTTTGCAAAATGACAAAAATCATAAACTTTTTGACAAATATGCTTGTCAAAAAGAAAAAAGATGTGTTACAATATAAGCAAGTTAAGAGATAAGGAGAAAGGAACGATTATGTGGGCATTAGGATTTGTACCTCTTGTGATTATGTTTTATCTCTATCATACCCAAAGGGTCAAGAAATTAGAGAATAAAATCAAAAGAATTGAGCAAAAACAGAAAGGAAATAACGAAATGTCAAGAATTTTAAAAGAATTGATTGGGAAAACACCGACAATCTTTGGACAAGTTTTTGGAACAGATAACTGGGAAGTTGTGGATGTTGATGAGGAATGGGTCAAGCTACGTCGTGTTGATAAAAAAGGAAAAGAAAAATTCAAACTACAACGCATAGAGGATATCCAAACCGTTGAATTTGACGGAAAGTAGGTCTGTAATATGCAACTAAAAAATCGTCTAAAAGAGCTTCGGGCT
Source organism: Streptococcus mitis (assembly GCF_003944325.1). GTDB lineage: Bacteria > Bacillota > Bacilli > Lactobacillales > Streptococcaceae > Streptococcus > Streptococcus mitis_CW. The sequence continues at coordinate 50,465 of NZ_RJPX01000006.1, forward strand.
CGCGATGGTCTCAATCAAACCGAACTGGCTAAGCTGGCAGGGGTTTCCAGGCAAACCATTAGCCTACTAGAACGGGATGAGTACACCCCGTCCATTATCATTGCCCTGAAAATATCTCAAATTTTCAACGAAACAGTCGAATCGGTATTTCGCTTGGAGGAGGACGAGTGATGAACAAGTATAAAGTGATTTATTACATGAGTGTTCTTGCCCTCATTGTGAATGCTTTCGCTATGATTGGAACATTACTGGGGTGGTTCTATTTTGTTGAAAGTAAGTATTTATTTTGGGTTAACTTAGTCCTCTTGTCCATCTTCAACTGGTTGAAGAAGAAGGAGAAAAATGATGAACAAGTATAAAGTAATCTATTATGTAGTTGCCATAGCTTTATTAGTCAGCGTATTTCTATTGATTGGGATGGACTTAGGCTGCTTTAATCCATATCAAAGTGACCAATTTATTTGGGCCTACTTTGCTCTTATCCCAGTCGTTGACTGGATTGAAAAGAAAGTAAACAATTTAGCGAGTGAAAAAGGAGAATGAATATGAAAAAGAAAAATAAACGTGTCTTGTTATTTTTAATTCCTGTTGTCTTGGGAGCTTTCTTGTATATGTTTGTAGATATGTTGAAGGCTGGTGCCGAATCCCACGGAATTATGTTAGATGTAAAAGTCTTGATACCATGGCTATCAGCTATTGGTTTACTATTAGGTTTTGTTGGTATTCTTTTGACGTTCAATTTCTTAAAGAAAAGCAGAAAATTTCACTCCTTGTATCAAGAGGAAATAGATGATGATCTGAATGAAACCTATTATGTGCAAATGTATCGGAATCTCGAATTTGGAAACATTACTTCTAATATTACAAGTGTAGCGATTTTATTGGCTCTTGTCATCTCAGGTAGTGAAGTAATTGTACTCGATGTAAGTCGTATAACATTTTCCCTTTCCTTTTTGGAATTAGTGCTGTTCTTGCAGAGTCAAAAATATCTTTCTAAAACAATTGCGATTGTTCGTCAGTTTGATTTGGCTCTTTTCTCTACACCGAAGGATGTCTTGAACTATATTAATTCTTATGATGAAGGGGAGCGTCAGGCTAATTTGGAACAGAGTTTTCGGATTTTATTCCAATTAAATCAGTATGTCTTACCAGGCTTATATATTTTTCTTTTTATCATTTCTGTCTTGACAGGAGAGATTCAGCTACTAGCTTTCGTACTTGTCGGAGCCATCCATGTTTATATCAATGTGATGCAGTTACCTATGGTAAAACGCTATTTCAAATAAAGGAGTTTCTATGATTCGTGTTGAAAATGTAAGCAAAAGTTTTGGGAGCAAAAAAGCTCTTCATCAGATTTCTTTTGAGATTAAGGAGGGTGAAATCTTTGGTTTTCTTGGCCCTTCTGGCTCAGGTAAAACAACCATGATCAATGTCTTAACAGGACAGTTGGCTGCAGATCAAGGTAAAACAGTTTTGTTAGGCAAGAATTCTCAAGATTTAACCTCAAATGATTTGGAACAAATTGGTATTGTTAGTGATGGCAGTGGTTTTTATGAAAAGATGAGTCTTTATAAAAATCTTCTCATCTATGCTAAGTTATATGGCCTCAAGGCAGATAGAGTAGTTCAGGTGCTTCAACAGGTTGGATTGGCAGATGCTAAAGATATTATTGCAGAAAAGTTATCTACTGGAATGAAACAACGAATGTTCTTGGCTCGTGCCCTTCTGAATGCTCCTAAGATTCTCTTTCTAGATGAGCCAACCAGTGGCTTAGACCCTACAACATCTAAGATGATTCATACCCTACTTCAAGAATTAAAGCAGGCGGGGACAACTATCTTTCTGACCACGCATGATATGAATGAAGCAACTCTGCTTTGTGATCGCTTATCTCTTTTAAATAAGGGTAACTTAATAGAGTATGGAAGTCCGAAAGATATTATCCAGAAGTACCATGTGGATAAGAAAGTACGTGTGGTTTATAATGATGGACGAGAACAGATAGTCCCATTTGAAGAATTACCACATTTAGACACGACAGATTTGATGGTGGTTCACTCTTGTGAGCCGACTTTAGAAGAGATCTTTATCAGATTGACAGGAGAAAAGTTAGATGTTTAGAAAATTAAATGCCCTACTATGGTTAAGATTACAAGTTATTATTAGTAATTCAACTTTATTGGCGACTCTATTGACGCCTTTTGGATTGACTGTTCTATATAATGCATTCATGAATAAGAATGGAGAATTGAGTACGTCTCTCCTTTCTATGAGTTTGACGATGGTCTTGAGCATGGGAAGTGGTTATATGGTATCGATTATGATGGCAGAAGATAAGGAAAAGCGCAATCTTAAATCACTCATCCTAAGTGGTGTGACAGCAACAGAATATACTCTTAGTATGCTCGTTCTCCCTTCGTTGATTATGTTGCTTGGAATGATTTTACTACCAATCTATCTTAAAGTAGATGTATCGGGTTATTTATTTGCCTATGCTATCTATTTGATTCTAGCAACGATTAGTGTTATTTTTCTCAACCTTCTAATTGGTGCGGTGTCAGATACTCAATCTAAAGCGCAAGTTTATAGTATCTTTCCTATGTTAATTGTCTCTTTTTTACCTATGATTGCTTCTCAAAATGATACGGTTCAAAAAGTGTTGGATTACTCGTTCGTCGGTCCTATTGTAAATCTTTTAAATAAAAAAGGTGGGGAAATATCTTTTTCTAATATCGGTATGTTACTTGCCTGGGTACTTGTATTAGGAATAGCAAACCTCTTTGTATTGAAAAACAGCTATAAAGCAAGATAGGAGATCTATATGAAACTACTTAAAAACCTCGGCTGGTTTCTTCTAGCCATTCTATCCTTTTTATTCATCTATATCTTTATTCAGGGGCTCGCGGCTGCTTCTCTTGCCTTAGGAGCTTCACCCTATGCTGTTACCTTGCTCTATGTGGTCTTGGCTGGAGTTTATGTGTACGGTATTTACAAATGGTATCAGAAAGCTCCTGTTCATATTGAGAAGAGTGGCTTCAACCGATTTATTTGGCTTCCTGCCTTGGTTTGGTTCTTAGCTCTTGTCGTTCAATTCTTCCTGCCTGATGATCCTTCGGTAAATCAGCAAACAGCGACAGACCTGACCTTGGCTCAGCCACTTTTCTCATTCTTTGCTATTAATATTTTTGCTCCTTTGACGGAAGAACTCATCTTTAGAGGGATGTTAGCACGCTATCTCTTTCCTAAGCAGGACAATAGCAAACAAACTCTGCTTTTCCTTCTGGTAACTAGTGTTCTGTTTGCCTTGATTCATTCTCCAGGAACTTTGCAACAGTTTTTAGTTTATGCTAGTCTAGGATTGAGTTTGGGTCTGGCTTATGTAAGCCGAAAAGGTCTTCTTTACAGTATTTCTCTCCACGCTTTGAATAATTTAGTCAGCTTTTTGATGATTCTCATGCTATAATAGAGTCAGGAGGTCACATGAAACGAGTAATTTTATTAGCAGTGATTCAAGCAGTTGTTCTATTTTTCATCATTGGAGCGCTAGCTTATGCCTTTAAGGGAGATTTCTTCTATAGCCATTTAGCAGTGGTCTTTGCCCCTATTGCAGGTATCTGGCGTTTTGGGACAGCTTACACAACGGAAATCGTCTTGCCTCGAAAGGCAGCCGAAATCGCTGAAAAGCGTAAAGCAGGCAAAAATTCAAAATAAAAGAGTCCGATGAAGTTCATCGGATTTTTGTATTAGCGCTAATTTTTAGGGTCGTCACTTGATTTTTAAAGACAGGCAAACTTTTCTGCTGATTTTCATGAAGAGCCTGCGCTTTTATGGTAAAATAGTAACAGAATAAAAGAGGAGAGAAACAATGAAACGTAGTATGTATGCTGGTCGTGTTCGTGAGGAACACATCGGACAAGAAATAACCTTGAAAGGATGGGTAGGCCGTCGTCGTGACCTTGGTGGTTTGATCTTTATCGACCTTCGTGACCGTGAAGGAATCATGCAGTTGGTTATCAACCCTGAAAAAGTCTCTGCAGAGGTCATGGCAACAGCTGAAAGCCTTCGTAGCGAATTTGTTATCGAGGTGACTGGACAGGTCGCTGCGCGTGAGCAAGCCAATGATAAGTTGCCAACTGGTGCAGTTGAGTTAAACGTGACAGCTTTGACAGTGCTTAATACAGCTAAGACAACACCATTTGAGATTAAGGATGGTATTGAGGCCAATGACGATACACGTTTGCGTTACCGTTACCTTGACCTTCGTCGTCCAGAAATGTTGGAAAATCTTAAACTTCGTGCTAAGGTGACCCACTCTATCCGCAACTACTTGGATGAGTTGGAGTTTATCGACGTGGAGACACCATTCCTTTCTAAGTCAACGCCTGAAGGGGCGCGTGACTATTTGGTGCCGTCTCGTGTTAATAAAGGGCATTTTTACGCGCTTCCTCAAAGTCCACAAATCACGAAACAACTCTTGATGAATGCTGGTTTTGACCGCTACTATCAAATCGTCAAATGTTTCCGTGACGAGGACTTGCGTGGAGACCGCCAGCCTGAGTTTACCCAGGTCGACTTGGAAACGTCTTTCCTTACTGAGCAAGAAATCCAAGATATCACAGAAGGTTTGATTGCGCGCGTGATGAAAGAAACTAAAGGCATCGAAGTGACGCTTCCATTCCCTCGTATGAAATACGATGAAGCTATGGCTCTTTACGGTTCTGACAAGCCAGATACCCGTTTTGACATGTTGCTTCAGGACTTGACAGAAGTGGTCACAGGTGTAGACTTTAAAGTTTTTTCAGAAGCACCTGCTGTAAAAGCAATTGTAGTCAAAGGCGCTGCGGACAACTATTCACGTAAAGACATCGACAAGATGACGGAAGTAGCCAAACAGTATGGTGCCAAAGGTCTTGCCTGGGTCAAGGTGGCTGATGGGGAATTAAACGGACCAGTTGCTAAGTTCTTGACTGGCATCCAAGCAGAATTGACAACAGCGCTTGCGCTTGAAGATAAGGACTTGGTTCTCTTTGTGGCGGATACGCTTGAAGTGACCAATGCAACTCTTGGTGCCCTTCGTGGACGTATTGCCAAAGAGCTTGGCTTGATTGATAGCGATAAATTCAACTTCCTTTGGGTAGTTGACTGGCCAATGTTTGAATGGTCTGAAGAAGAAGGCCGTTACATGAGTGCTCACCATCCATTTACCCTTCCACAGGAAGAGACTGCTCACGAATTAGAAGGTGAGTTGGCTAAAGTTCGTGCCATTGCTTACGATATCGTTTTGAACGGTTATGAGCTTGGTGGTGGTAGCCTCCGTATCAATCAAAAAGACCTTCAAGAACGCATGTTCAAGGCTCTTGGTTTCTCAGCTGAAGAAGCAAATGACCAGTTTGGTTTCCTTCTTGAAGCCATGGACTATGGTTTCCCACCACACGGTGGTTTGGCTATTGGACTTGACCGTTTTGTTATGTTGCTTGCTGGAGAAGAAAATATCCGTGAAGTCATTGCTTTCCCTAAAAACAATAAGGCAACTGACCCAATGACACAAGCTCCTTCAACAGTCGCTCTCAAACAACTAGAGGAACTCAGCTTACAAGTAGAAGAAGATGAAACAAGCAAAACGAATTAAGCGGTGGCGCTATTATCTGCGCCGCTTTGCTCATCAGATAAAAATTTTACGTGTCTTACAAAGCATCTCTCGAGAAAAATATGATGAGAAGATTTCGGCCTCTCTAGTTTATGGTTTTCTATCAGCAGTAGCGGTCAATTTCTTTTTCCAACCAGGACATGTGTATTCGAGTGGTGCGACAGGTCTGGCACAGATTATCTCTGCCTTGAGTAATCACTGGTTTGGTTTTCATATTCCAATCTCATTGGCTTTCTATGCTATTAATTTCCCTTTGATGGTTTTAGCTTGGTATCAGATTGGCCATAAGTTCACCGTCTTTACCTTTATCACGGTATCCATGAGTTCCTTCTTTATTCAGTTTGTCCCTGTGGCGACCTTGACGGAGGATCCCATTATCAATGCCCTTTTTGGGGGTGTTGTCATGGGCTTGGGGATTGGTTTTGCTCTTCGAAACAATATCTCCAGTGGTGGGACGGATATCGTCAGCCTGACCATTCGCAAGAAAACAGGTAAGAATGTCGGTAGTATTTCTTTCTTGGTAAATGGGACCATCATGCTGATAGCTGGTTTGACCTTTGGTTGGAAATACGCTCTCTACTCTATGATTACCATCTTTGTCTCTAGCCGTGTCACAGACGCAGTCTTTACCAAGCAAAAACGCATGCAGGCCATGATTGTGACCAATCATCCAGACAAGGTAATTGAAAAAATCCATAAAAAATTGCACCGCGGTGCAACCATGATCCACGATGCAGAAGGAACCTATAATCACGAGAGAAAGGCAGTTTTAATCACTGTCATTACACGTGCAGAGTTTAATGAATTTAAACAGATTATGAAACAGGTGGATCCAAGCGCCTTTGTCTCTGTATCGGAGAATGTTCATATTCTGGGACGGTTCGTTGAAACAGACAATTAGTAACTAAAAAAACCAGCGCGAGCTGGTTTTTATTTTTCAACAATTTTATGTCCAATCAACTGGCGGTAACAAATTTGTTTATTGTTTTTGTTATCATTAATAATCTGGAGGATAGTTTCAAGAGAAACACGACCAAGTTCTAGGCTATTGATATCAACATAGGCTGCCAAGTTGAGCTTGGGATTGACCGAGTCAAAGCTGAGAACAGGGACATTCAGCTGGTGTTTTGTAATATAATCACAGACTCCTTCAGCTAGGAGACTATCGGTTGTAATGATAGCATCAATCTGCGGGTCATGCTGAAAGAGGAGTTGGCTAAACTGATATCCTTTTTCCTCTAGAAATTCATTTGCAAAGTAGGTCAGATTGTCATCAATAGGCAGTTGGTATTGCTTAAGCGCGGATTCGTAACCAGTTAGACGGTCTTGTGTAACGAAGAGTTTCTTAGAACCTCCGATAAAGGCAATTCGTTTGCAGCCTTTTTTGATGAAATATTCGGTTGCATCCAAACCAGCTTGGACATTGTCATTATCGACAAGAGGGATAAAGGGTGAAATGGATTTTCCTAGAATGAGGAAGGGGAACTGCTCATCAGCGACCAGTTTGACCAAGGGATCCTCCTCTTCGGCATAAAGGAAAATCAAACCATCCACACGTTTACCGTAAACCATCTGTGAAATAGCTTTAAGACGCTCTTTGGCATCTTTACCTGTTGCAATCTGAATGGCGTAGTGGTTTTCAGAGGCGACTTGGGCAATACCACGGAGGACAGATGGAAAGAAAGGATTTTGATAGAAGGCATCTGAGTCGTCAGGAAGCACCAAGCCGATAACTTGAGTATAGCTACTTACCAAACTACGAGCGTTGAGGTTGGGGTGGTAATTGAGCTCCTTCATAGCCTTGCGAACGCGTTTTTTTGTTTCGTCGCTAATGGTTGATTTGTTTTGAATAACACGGGTTACGGTTGAAGGTGAAACACCAGCAGCCTTGGCCACATCTTTAATCGTAACGGGCATAAAAATCTCCTATTTATGGTAATCTGGATCACGGAAATGTGTTTTATAAAAAATAGTGACCAGATATAGAACAAAAAGAATGTTTTGTACAGTGATGAGGGTTGTCATATTTTGACCAAATAATCCCAAAATAAGCGTAATCAGAGTTGGCAATCCTAAACAGTTCAAGATAAAATGGTAGCACTCTTTAAAGGTCCTAAATGAAAAGAGGCGTGATTTCTTAGTGATATAAAGGAGAAGACTAGCTCCTAGAGAGATGATAAAGAAATTCAAACCAAAGAGGAAGCTGGCACCGAGAACTAGGAAGAGACTGATATAAACACGATTCTGCTGGTACCAGTCTTTAGAAATTGCTTGGGTCAAGCTGTTCTTGCTTTTGAAACTCTCAGTCTGAATGGCTTGGTAAGAAATGCGGGTCAGTTCTTTACTTTCCTTGCTGATGACCAGTTCTTTTGTATCGAAATGTAGTTGCAAGTCCTTCGGTAACTCCTTGCTTTGACTTGGACCAATCACAAGAGAAGGCGCTTGACTAGCTGTTCCTGTATAAGTTAACTTACCATCAACAATTCTAGCATGTTCAGAGAGATTCTGAACCACCTCATCTGTTAATGGTTCATAGACATTATCGATAAAGGTTTCTAGCGGATAAGTCTCTTGGGAGCTGTTTTGGATGGCAATGGGTACCATAGACAAGCTGATAAGGAAGATACTGGTAAAGAGTAGTTGAAACCAGTTGAGTCCGAAACGTTTGGACAGGGGCTTACGAAATCCCCAAATACTTGAAAAATATGAAAATGGATATGGAAGCATTTGTATCTTTCTAAAAGGTGTTTTCTATATGAGTATTATTATATAGAGAAATGTGCTTTATTTCAAGTCTAGGGGGTAAATTGCTTGTTGTTAGTATATATTTTGTAACAATAAGAAAAGGGTGGCGGGGATAGATTATCCCTTGTCGCCACCACTTGTAAGTCCTGAAACAAAGTTCTTTTGTAGGAAGAAGAAGAGAATACAGATTGGAAGGGCGATGAGGATAGCACCTGCTGAGAAGTAGGCAATCTTCATGTTTTTCACATTGTTAACGAAGGTTTGGAGACCAACGGCAACAGTAAAGTATTCTTTCTCACGAAGCAAGAAACTAGAGAGGATATAGTCTCCGAAAGGTCCCATGAAGGCCCAGAGAGCTTGAACAGCAATCATTGGGCGAACAAGTGGAAGAACAATTTGCCAGAAGCGGCGGAAGTGTCCTGCACCGTCTAGTTTTGCGGATTCATCTAGAGACATTGGGACTGTATCGAAGTAACCTTTCATCAACCAAGCATTCATCGGGATACCTCCACCAACGTAGAGGAAGATGAGGAACCAGCTGTGGTTAAGGGCGTTCAACATAAGTGCCATAACGAAGAAGGCTGTCAAAGCGGCCATGGTTGGCACCATTTGGATAATCAAGAAGAAGACCAAACTTTGTTTACGAGCCAAGAAGTTGTAACGACTATAGGCATAACCAGCAAGTACGATGATACTTGTTTGAACAGCCATGGTAATCAAGGCGATAATCAAAGTGTTGAGGTACCAAGTACCGTACAAGGTTTCAGAGAAGAGGCCTTGGAAGTTAGCAAAACTAAAGTCGACGTTGCTGTCTAGTTTAAAGGCTACTACGTTACCAGTCTTGAAGGCTGACATGATAGTAATCAAAAGTGGATAGATAATTACGATTGAAAGGCCAACCAAGTAGAGGTAAGTAAGGGTTTGAGTCAGTCTACGTTTGAGTTTGATTGAGTTATTCATCTTAGACGTCCTCCATATCAAATGCGTGTAGTTTCTTGAATGCGATCATAGAGATTGAGATGACAATGATAGAGATAATCAAGGTAACAGCTGCCGCCATAGAGTATTGAGGAGATGTACCTGTTGTAAGACGGTAGATCCATGAGATCAAGATATCGGTTGAACCAGCTCCACCACCGACACTACCAGGTCCTCCAGCATTAAAGAGGTACATGATAGAGAAGTTGTTAAAGTTGAAGGTGTATTGGCTAATCAAAGTAGGTGCCGCAACGGCCAAGATCATTGGGAAAGTGATGTTGCGGAATTTTTGCCAAGCATTGGCACCGTCAATATAAGCTGCTTCGTAAAGGTCGTTAGGAATAGATTGTAAGATGCCCAAAGTCAAAACGTAGATGTATGGGAATCCAAGCCAACCTTGCATCATAATCAAGGCAATCTTAGTCCAAGTTGGGTCTGTTTTCCAAGGAATAAGAGCACCATCAAGGAAAGGAAGGAATTTAGCCAAGATTGGCAATACTTGAGTGTTGATAGCTCCGACACTATCGTTAAACATGTTTGAGAATGTCAAGATAGTGATGAAGGCTGGGACAGCCCAAGGAAGAAGGAAAATAACACCAAAGATACGTTTTCCTTTGATAAATGGTTGGTTGGCAATGATAGCTGTGAAGATACCGATGACGATCTGTAAAGTTGAGGCAGCCAAAGCCCAGATGATGGTCCAAGAAAGAACGGCACCAAAGGCAGAACGGAAGGTACTCAAACTCCAGATGTTCGTAAAGTTGGTCAAACCAACCCAGTCCAACAATTTGTTTGGTGGCAAGTGTTGGAAGTCGTAGTTGGTAAAGGCAATCATCAAGGTTACGATAACTGGAAAGATAATCGCAAAAGTCATGGCAATATAAGATGGAATGATCAAGAGGTAAGGGAAGCCATTTTCATAGATTCCTTTGATCATATCTTTTAGCGTAAGTGGTACTGGAATTCCATTGTTAATACGTTTTGCGATTGTATGTGCATCTTTAATATTTGAGAAATAAAAGAGCACATAAACGACTACAAAGATTAAATGGAAGGCACCACGAATCAGCATAAAGAGTGAATTGTCACGACCTGGCTTGTCACCAAGAGTGATGAGATTGCTTAATTCAGGGGCTGCAAGTGCTAGGAAATAAAGGACAAATACGATGGTTACACCAAGGAAGATAAAACCTTTGGCTTTTTGTTTATTGTAAATCTGTCCTAACCCAGGAATGATAGACAGCAGGGCTGCTTTACTAGGTTGTTGCTTTTCCATAATAACTCCTTTCATAGGATACTGGTTTCTAATCAAAACCTAAACTATATATGTTTTTCTATTGATAAATTCAAAGGGGGATTTGAATTCCACCCCCCTTGAACAAATTTTTTATTCACCAAATTTTTGTTTGATTGTTTCTTTAATCAATGTTACAGCATCGTTAGCAGCTGTTTTAGCGTCTTTCTTACCGCTTACAGAGTCAAAGAGCATGTTAGCAGCTGGTTCCCAAACTGCAGACATTTGAGAGATGTTTGGCATTGGTTGAGCGTTCTTGAACTGTTTGATAACAGCTGTTGTCAACTCATCGTTTTTACCTTCAGCGTATGAACGAGCTTCAGTGTTAGCTGGGATTTCGTTAGTTTTATCGTAGAAGGCTTTTTGTTGTTCAGTTGAAACAAGGAAGTCTACAAATTTTTGTGCTCCTTCAAGGTTCTTAGTGCTTGATGGGATGATCCAAGCTTTACCACCACCGAATGCTGCGTAGTCTTTTCCGTTTGGAAGAGTTGGGATAGTTGCAACACCGTAGTTTACTTTAGCATCTTTGAAGGCTTGAGCTTTCCAAGGTCCATCGATAATAGCAGCTGTTTTACCTTCTTGGAATTGAGTTTGGATTAAGTTTCCAGCAGCTGTACCATCTTGCATACCTTTAGGCCATTTTTCGTACCAAGATTTAGCATAGTTGATACCTGCGATAGAACCGTCGTTTGCAAGACCGATGTCTTTAGCGTCTTTACCGTTTTGTCCGAATACGTAAGCACCGTTACCAGCAAGAAGTCCGTATGCAAAGTAGAAGTTTGTCCAGTCAGCTAGGAAAGCAGAAGTTTTTCCATCTTCTCCAGCGAATGCGTATTTGCTATCTTTAGCAAGGTTTTCTAAGTCAGCAAAAGTTTTTGGAGCTTCTTTTACCAAGTCTTTGTTGTAGTACATAACAAGTGACTCGATAACGGCAGGAGCACCGTAAACTTTACCGTCAGCAGCTGTTACAAGAGATTTAGTTTTATCATCTGTTTTAGCGCCGTCGCTCAATTTAACTTCTGAAAGTTGTCCGTCAGTACCAAGACTACCTACACGGTCGTATGGTGCCATCATAACGTCAGCAGCTTGACCTGATTGGTTGTCAAGAGAAAGTTTGTCAAGACCACCAAGTTGGTCACCAGATTTAATGTTAACTTTTGTTCCTGACTCTTTTTCGTAAGCTTTAGCAACTGTTTCAGCGAAAGCTTTGTATTGGTCTTCAACGTAAAGAGTGATTTCTTTCCCTGCAGATGAACCAGCATCAGCAGCTTTTTCAGCAGGTTTGCTTCCACAAGCTACCAAAAGCAAGCTAGCAAGTGTAACAGTTCCAAGCACAGCAGCGCTCTTCATGAATTTAGATGACATAGTGTATTCCTCCTAAAGAATAACAAATTTTATAATGAGGAAACGCAAACGTTTTCCTTTATGGGACTAGTATAACACAAATAGAAAACGGTTGCAAGCGTTTTTTTGAAAAAATTTTAAAAAATTTGACAGAAAAGTAAACGCTTAAACGGAATATAATAGAAGAAAGATTATAAAATGTTTTTCCCCTTATGCATAATTCAAATAGAGAGAAAACGATTGCTTGATTTAGATATGGGAAATAGGCTCAATGTGTTTCGAGATGGAATAAGAGAAGTTTTCTATAAGGTTTTATTTTTTTATAAAGAATATATATACAAGCATGAAGAAAAACCCTTAAAAAAATAATCAAAAAAGTTTTTTAAAACCGCTTGCATTTATCAAAAAAATGAGATATACTAATAATAGCGCAAACGTTTGCGTTCGTAAAAATGTAATATCTAACTATAAACACATGAGGTGCTTATTATGAAAAAACGTCAAAGTGGTGTGTTGATGCACATTTCCTCTCTTCCAGGAGTATACGGAATCGGATCATTTGGTAAAAGTGCTTACGACTTCGTTGATTTCTTGGTTCGTACAAAACAACGTTACTGGCAAATCCTTCCATTAGGAACAACTAGTTACGGAGATTCTCCTTACCAGTCTTTCTCAGCCTTCGCAGGAAACACTCATTTTATCGATTTGGATATCTTGGTGGAACAAGGCTTGTTGCAAGCAAGTGACCTTGAAGGAGTTGACTTTGGTAGCGATGCGTCTGAAGTTGACTATGCTAAAATCTACTATGCACGTCGTCCTCTTTTAGAAAAAGCGGTAAAACGTTTCTTGGAAGTAGGAGATGTTAAAGATTTTGAGAAATTTGCTCAAGACAACCAATCATGGCTTGAACTCTTTGCAGAGTATATGGCTATTAAAGAGCATTTTGACAATCTTGCTTGGACAGAATGGCCAGATGCAGATGCTCGTGCTCGTAAAGCTTCAGCACTTGAAAGCTACCGTGAGCAATTGGCAGACAAGTTGCTTTACCACCGTGTGACTCAATACTTCTTCTTCCAACAATGGTTGAAATTGAAAGCCTACGCTAACGATAACCATATTGAAATCGTTGGGGACATGCCAATCTACGTAGCGGAAGATTCAAGCGATATGTGGGCAAATCCACATCTCTTCAAGACAGATGTCAACGGTAAGGCGACTTGCATCGCAGGATGCCCACCAGATGAGTTTTCTGCAACTGGTCAGCTTTGGGGTAACCCAATCTATGACTGGGAAGCAATGGACAAAGACGGCTACAAATGGTGGATTGAACGCTTGCGTGAAAGCTTCAAAATCTACGATATCGTTCGTATCGACCACTTCCGTGGCTTCGAATCTTACTGGGAAATCCCTGCTGGTTCCGATACAGCAGCACCTGGTGAGTGGGTCAAAGGTCCTGGCTACAAGCTTTTTGCAGCTGTTAAGGAAGAACTTGGTGAGTTAAACATCATCGCTGAAGACCTTGGTTTCATGACAGACGAAGTTATCGAATTGCGTGAACGTACTGGCTTCCCAGGAATGAAGATTCTTCAATTTGCCTTCAACCCAGAAGACGAAAGTATCGATAGCCCACACTTGGCACCTGCTAACTCAGTTATGTATACAGGAACTCACGATAACAATACGGTCCTTGGTTGGTACCGTAACGAGATCGATGATGCAACTCGTGAGTACATGGCTCGTTACACGAACCGTAAAGAATACGAAACAGTGCCACACGCTATGCTTCGTACAGTCTTTTCATCAGTTAGCTTCATGGCAATTGCCACTATGCAAGATTTGCTAGAATTGGATGAGGCAGCTCGTATGAACTTCCCATCTACCCTTGGTGGAAACTGGTCTTGGCGTATGACTGAAGATCAATTGACACCAGCTGTCGAAGAAACTTTGCTTGACTTGACTACAATTTATCGCCGAATCAATGAAAATTTGGTAGAATTAAAGAAATAATACAATATCAGGAGACACCTTAAACATGTTATCACTACAAGAATTTGTACAAAATCGTTACAATAAAACCATTGCAGAATGTAGCAATGAAGAGCTTTACCTTGCTCTTCTTAACTACAGCAAGCTTGCAAGTAGCAAAAAACCAGTTAATACTGGTAAGAAAAAAGTTTACTACATCTCAGCTGAGTTCTTGATTGGTAAACTCTTGTCAAACAACTTGATTAACCTTGGTCTTTACGACGATGTTAAAAAAGAACTTGCAGCTGCAGGTAAAGACTTGATCGAAGTTGAAGAAGTTGAATTGGAACCATCCCTTGGTAATGGTGGTTTGGGACGTTTGGCTGCCTGCTTTATCGACTCAATTTCTACTCTTGGATTGAACGGTGATGGTGTTGGTTTGAACTACCACTACGGTCTTTTTCAACAAGTTCTTAAAAACAACCAACAAGAAACAATTCCAAATGCATGGTTGACAGAGCAAAACTGGTTGGTTCGCTCAAGCCGTAGCTACCAAGTACCATTTGCACACTTTACATTGACATCAACTCTTTACGATATCGATGTACCTGGTTACAAGACAGAAACGAAGAACCGCTTGCGTTTGTTTGACTTGGATTCAGTTGATTCTTCTATTATTAAAGATGGTATCAACTTTGACAAGACAGATATCGCTCGCAACTTGACTCTCTTCCTTTACCCAGATGATAGTGACCGTCAAGGTGAATTGCTCCGTATTTTCCAACAATACTTCATGGTTTCAAACGGTGCGCAATTGATCATCGAAGAAGCAATCGAAAAAGGAAGCAACTTGCATGACCTTGCTGACTACGCAGTTGTCCAAATCAACGATACTCACCCATCAATGGTTATTCCTGAGTTGATCCGTCTTTTGACTGCTCGTGGTATCGAACTTGACGAAGCAATCTCAATCGTTCGCAGCATGACTGCCTACACTAACCACACAATCCTTGCTGAAGCCCTTGAAAAATGGCCTCTTGAATTCTTGCAAGAAGTGGTTCCTCACTTGGTACCAATCATCGAAGAATTGGACCGTCGCGTGAAAGCAGAAGTGAAAGATCCAGCTGTTCAAATTATCGATGAGAGCGGACGTGTTCACATGGCTCACATGGATATCCACTACGGATACAGCGTTAACGGGGTAGCAGCACTCCATACTGAAATCTTGAAGAACTCTGAGTTGAAAGCCTTCTACGACCTTTACCCAGAAAAATTCAACAACAAAACAAACGGTATCACTTTCCGTCGTTGGCTCATGCATGCTAACCCAAGCTTGTCTCACTATTTGGATGAGATTATTGGACGTGGTTGGCACCATGAAGCTGATGAGCTTGAAAAACTTTTGTCATTCGAAGATAAAGCAGCCCTTAAAGCTAAACTTGAAGATATCAAGGCTCACAACAAACGTAAATTGGCTCGTCACTTGAAAGAACACCAAGGTGTGGAAATCAATCCAAACTCTATCTTTGATATCCAAATCAAACGTCTTCACGAGTACAAACGCCAACAAATGAACGCTTTGTACGTAATCCACAAATACCTTGACATCAAAGCTGGTAACATCCCTGCTCGCCCAATCACAATCTTCTTTGGTGGTAAAGCAGCTCCAGCCTACACAATCGCTCAAGACATCATCCACTTGATCCTTTGCATGTCAGAAGTTATTGCTAACGATCCAGCAGTAGCTCCACACTTGCAAGTTGTTATGGTTGAAAACTACAACGTTACTGCAGCAAGCTTCCTTATCCCAGCATGTGATATCTCAGAACAAATCTCACTTGCTTCTAAAGAAGCTTCAGGTACTGGTAACATGAAATTCATGTTGAACGGAGCTTTGACTCTTGGTACTATGGACGGAGCTAACGTGGAAATCGCTGAGTTGGTTGGAGACGAAAATATCTACATCTTTGGTGAAGATTCAGAAACTGTTATCGACCTTTACGCAAAAGCAGCTTACAAATCAAGCGAATTCTACGCTCGTCAAGCTATCAAACCATTGGTTGACTTCATCGTTAGCGATGCAGTTCTTGCAGCTGGAAACAAAGAGCGCTTGGAACGTCTTTACAATGAATTGATCAACAAAGACTGGTTCATGACTCTTCTTGACTTAGAAGACTACATCAAAGTGAAAGAGCAAATGCTTGCTGACTATGAAGACCGTGACGCATGGTTGGATAAAGTCATCGTTAACATTTCTAAAGCAGGATTCTTCTCTTCTGACCGTACAATCGCTCAGTATAACGAAGATATTTGGCACTTGAACTAATACTCTTCGAAAATCTCTTCAAACCACGTCAGCGTTGCTTGCCGTAGATATGGTTACTGACTTCGTCAGTTCTATCCACAACCTCAAAACACTGTTTTGAGCAACCTGCGGCTAGCTTCCTAGTTTGCTCTTTGATTTTCATTGAGTATAAGATACAAATTCATACTAATACATTTTGTAAAAAAGCGAGTTTCGATTGAAATTCGCTTTTTTGAATGATGTGAATTTTGGTCAATCCTGTAAAAATAGAGAAATCATAGATACAGTAAAGGCTTAGAAATGCTGGTTTTTACTGTCTTTCAGCTTCAAAATCTACTTAAAAATCACCTCAAATTTCTTGTATTCGCTTACACAAAGTATTATAATATGATTGTAGGAAAGAAGGTGTTTTTATGTGGAAAAAATATTTTTCAAAATATAGATGGACGGATTTATTTTGGATTTTATTTGTTATTTTGACCTGCCTCTATATAGGTAACCATGATTTGTTTCCTCTCAATCATCAAGAAATCTCGCTTCGAGGGAGTTTCTGGGGATTTGTACTTGCCTTATATCAATTGCTATTTATTGATAAGTTTGTTATCTCGAATCGAAAATAAAGTTTAGGGTTATGCTTAGCTGTGTACCTTTAGGATTTATTTTGGAGGAAGATTTTGTCTCTGTTATTTATTATTTTAAATTTATCTATTTTGTACAAGATCTATTCTTTGAGGCGGGAGAAATCGAAATACTTGATTTATACGACCTATATCATATTTGGGGTAAATGTAATATATGGTATTCAATGGCTATTAAAAGAACTGATTTCAAATATTTTCACTTAATATGTATGGAAACTCCAGCGATTTTTGCATAACAAAACGCATAAGATTAAGGTTTTTGTGTACTGACCCCAAAAAGTTAGACAATTAATTTATCCGAAGGATTTAGTTCTGTATTGCACAGGACTGAGTTCTTTTAGTTTTACCTTAATTAGTTTATTGTTGTAGTAATCAATATAGTCTACAATAGCTTGTTCCAATTGCTTAAGCGACTGGAACGACTTCTCATAACCGTAAAACATTTCTGATTTCAGAATCCCAAAGAAAGACTCCATCATACCATTGTCTGGGCTGTTACCCTTACGTGACATGGATGCTTGAATTCCCTTACCCTCAAGAAACTGATGATAAGAATCATGCTGGTATTGCCAACCTTGGTCACTATGGAGAATCGTATTCTCGTAGTGCTTCTCTGTGAATGCCTGTTCCAACATTGTTTTTACTTGTTCTAAGTTGGGTGAAGTTGAAAGATTATAGGCGATAATTTCGCTATTAAAGCCATCTAAAACTGGTGATAAGTAAAGCTTTTGAGTACTTGCTGGAATGGAAAATTCTGTCACATCTGTGTAGCACTTTTCCATTGTTTTAGAGCCTTCAAATTGACGTTGAATGAGATTCTCTGTCTTCTTGCCAACATCTCCTTTATGAGAAGAATATTTTCGTTTCTGTCGTATTTTAGCTTGTAAATTGACTACTTTCATCAAGCGTTGAACTCTTTTATGATTTACCAGATAACCACGATTTCTTAGTTCTAAATGAACCCGACGATAACCATAATTTCCCTTGTGTTCGATAAAAATGGATTGAATTTCAGCTTTAAGCTCTTGGTCCTTATCTGGTTTGTCTAGTTGTTTCAAGTGATAGTAGTAGGTCGAACGAGCTAGTTTAATGGCTTTTAGAAGAATATCTAACGAAAACTCAGTAACTAATTCTTGAACAATTTCTGTCTTTCTTCTTTCTCTTTTTCCTCCTTCAATCGGAGTTCTCTTAACTTTTTTAGGATAGCATTCTCCGCTCTCAGGTACTCATTTTCTGCTTGAAGACGTTCTAATTCTGTCCTCTCTTCAGGTCTCTTTTGTGGCTTACGTCCCATTTTAGGTACTCTCCCTCTTGTTTTCTCAACAATAGTATACCCGTTTTTCTTGTATTGTGCTAGCCAATTAAGAAGTATCGTACGACTTGGGAGGCCGTATTCAAGAGAAACTCTATTTTTAGTCCAGCCTTCATGTAAGACTTTATTAATCATTTCTCGTTTTAAATCAGGAGAATAGTAACGATTTTTTCCTTTTTTGACGAACTCTATTCCGTAACGATCAANCAATTTAATCATGTACCTAATATTAGAATTGTTTATCCCAAATTTATTTCAAAGCTTCTCTAAGCTATATCCTTGTTTTCTAAGTTCATAGATCTGAACTTTATCATCATGAGTTAATTTCATAATAAAAACACCCCAAAAGTTAGATTTTTTCTGTCTAACTTTTGGGGTGCAGTTCATTCACTAAATTACCGTTTTTTTATTTAAATTCTATTAACTACCTATTACTATTAATTACCCTGAGGCCATCGTTTATAAATTGACCCAAAACGTCAAATCCGTCATAAATTCCTTTATAAATAAAGAGTCCTAAAATTATAGATG
Organism: Streptococcus mitis; assembly: GCF_003944325.1. Classification (GTDB taxonomy): domain Bacteria; phylum Bacillota; class Bacilli; order Lactobacillales; family Streptococcaceae; genus Streptococcus; species Streptococcus mitis_CW. The sequence continues at coordinate 69,227 of NZ_RJPX01000006.1, forward strand.
AAATAATGATACTTGCACAAATAAAATATGTACGGTTTTTTTCATTCATAATATCGATTATCTCCTAAGTTAGTATAGACTAATAGTTCCGTTTTGATTAAATGGGACTCTATAATAAGATGTGCCTCCAATAGTACCTCCAAATGTAAATCCAGCTCCTAACAACTCTGCTTTAACTTGAGCTGAACCACTACTATTTATAGCTGCTGTTAAAGTACCATTATAAGCGTACTTTATACTTGTTGTAGGGTATCCATTTGGAGACCAAACATTAACATTTTGCCCTTCAATATATGTGTTTGTAATAGAATCTGTTATTCCTAGGTAATAACCTTGAACTGAGTTAATTTGACGGAAAGAACCCTCATTATATAGCTCAATATTTACACTTAATTGAACTGTAGTTCTAGCAAATGTTGCACTTCTTTTTAATGTATGTGAAGTAACTGTAGCGCGAGAAAGATCTGGGATAAGTTCGATAGTTTCAACAACTTTTCCAGTATCACTATCAAGAACAGTTGCGACTTCTTTGAATCCTGATTTTGAATAGATTACTTCTGGATTAGGGATATTATAATCCTCAACAGTAAATGTTAGTTCATTGAATTTTATGACAAGATTATTATTAGTGTCGGCATTTACAGAAATAGGCAAACAAAATAATGCTAAACAACTAAATAATAGAGTAATTAGTGTTTTTTTCATGACAATCACCTACCATTCTTTCATAACTAAGTTGGATATTAAGAGTTGATAATTATAGTTTGTACATTGGAATCATCTGCTTTCTTATAGGAATATTAATTGAATAAGGCAATTTCTTTTTATTTGTATTCGCTTACATTTTATCATATAATATTATTGTAGTCAAGAAAAATGTGCTATTATGTTAAAAAATATTTTTCAAAATATAAATGGACGGATTTATTTTGGATTCTATTTGTTATTTTAACATGCCTCTTGGCGGGTAATAGTAATCTTTACCCCCTTACCCATCAAGAAATCTCTTATCATGGGTGCTTATTGGGAATTACACTTGCCTTATTTCACTTACTATTTATTGATAAGTTTGTTATCTCGAATCGAAAATAAAGATTAGGGCTATGCTTAACTGTGTACTTTTAGGATTTATTTTGGAGGGAAGATTTTGTCTCTATTATTTATTATTTTAAATTTGTTTATCTTGTACAAGATCTATTCTTTGAGGCGGGAGAAATCGAAATACTTGATTTATACGGCCTATATCATATTTGGGGTAAATGTAATATATGGTATTCAATGGTTATTAAAAGAACAGATTTCAAATATTTCCACTTAATATGTATGGAAACTATAGCAAAACGCATAAGATTAAGGTTTTTGAGTACCTGTTCTTATGCGTTTTTGTAATATTGAAGATTTTCGGTAAGTTTTATACCTTTGGGAAGTCTAGTTTAGAATGCTTTCCCAACCAGAATCTCAGCCTCAATAGTAATCTCTGTCAGTTGGCTCCAGTCAATCTTAGTATGGTCGATATGAAAGAGTAGAGGTGTCATACTGAGTAGGGCTTGGAGCTGATCTGATGTGATAGTCTTAGTCAGAGAGACCGTTTGGTTAGATAGGATGGTAAAGTGTTCTTGGAAATGATTTTTGATCTCTTGGTTGGAATAGTCCTTGTTTGTCAGCTGGTCTTGTACCTTCTGACGGATTTCCTTGAGGTGATTTTCAGTTGGAATAACCTTTATCAAGATACCGTCTTTGGATAAAACACGACGAAATTCTCCATAGTTGGCAGGTGAGAAGATATCAAGCAGGATATCCATGCTAGCGTCTTTTATAGGAAGACGAGCTAAGTCACCAACGAACCAATTGACTGCCCAGTTGGGTTCGCTCTTGGCAGCGATTTGGACTGAATCTTTGGAGATGTCAAAGGCATAGAAGGTTTTGTCAGGATGACTTTCTTGGAGTTGGCGAGAATAGAATCCTTCGCCACAACCGATATCCAAAATTGTTGTGGTAGTTTTTGAGATTGTAAGCAAGTCAGATACAGCATCTAAAATAGCTTGGTAAAAGCCAGCTTCTAGGATTTGTTGACGGTTTTGAAAATTTTCCTTGTCGTAGTTAGCAGATTGCTTGATTTGAGGAGCTAGATTGACATAGCCGAATTTTGCCAGGTCAAAAGAATGGCGATTGTTGCATTTGAGACTGCTCTCTAGCAGAGTCAGATTTTCTCGACAGATAGGGCAGGCAAAGGCAGTCGCAGAAGCAAAACGCTGGAGTTTGGGTTTGAGATTTATATTCATAGTTTAAGTTTATCAAAAGAGGCAAATGAAAGCAACTTTAGGATGATTTGTAATAAAATTAAATGGTAGTATAATTACTTTTCAAACTACCAAAATTAAATTGCTTTTATATACAAATTAATATATAATAATAGCTAGGAGGAAATAAGTATGTTAAAAGAAGTATTGACCGTCGCAAAAGTTGCGAAAAAATCATCACTCTTTTTAGGTGGTGTTGCATTTGGTACCCTTGGTTTGAAAATCTTAGCAAGTAAGGAAGCTAAAAAAGGTTATTCTAAAGCTTTGGCTAAGGCTTACAAATTGAAGGACGAGCTAGATGCGTCTGTTTCTGTTGTGAAGCAACATGGAGACGATGTCTTGCAAGATGCCAAATATTTGTACGAGCAAGAGAAAAAAGAAGAGCAATTAGATAGCCTTATAGGAGAATAATATGTCTTTTAAAGTGCTACATAGAGGATACCAACATATCCGACTATCATCTTCTTTTTCACTCACCTTGGATATTCAAGACTATCTTCGTTCCTTGGCGAGAGATGAAAAGGGGATTGAGTCTATCCAGTTTTACATGGATCAACAGCACTTTACTCTACGTATAAAAGAAGGCTTCTCTGTATTAGACAATGCAGAAGCCTTTTTAAAAAGAATTGATAAAGGAAAAGTTTCTGAGTTGATGACTCTTCCCATTCGTAGAGAAGAGAGTGCTTATTCTATTGTTTCAGGTGCAGCGATTAAGCGTGTGCTTTTTCGTAGTCTTGTACCGTCTCCAATTCGCTATATATGGACTTGTTATCAGGCTTTGGGTTATGTTAGAGAAGCCTATCAAACACTAGCGCGTAAGGAACTAACGATGGAGGTCTTGGACTGTTCGGCGATTTTATTGTCCTTGTTTATGAACCAATCCAAGACGGCTAGCAATATCATGTTTATGCTTGATTTGGGGAATCATTTAGATCAGTGGTCCTTGAAAAAAACTGCAACAGATTTAGAACAAAGCCTTCTTGCAAAAGAAAGCGATGTATTCTTGGTACAGGGCGATACGGTCGTTAGTATCAAGAGTTCCGATGTTCAAATAGGAGATGTCTTGGTCCTATCTCAAGGAAATGAAATTCTGTTTGATGGACAAGTAGTTTCAGGTTTAGGTATGGTCAACGAAAGTTCCTTGACGGGAGAGAGTTTTCCTGTTGAAAAAAGAGAGTTTGATTCGGTTTGTGCAAATACAGTCTTGGAGACGGGAGAGCTACGCATTCGTGTAACCGATAATCAGATGAACAGCCGTATTTTACAACTGATTGAGTTGATGAAGAAATCTGAAGAAAACAAGAAAACGAAACAACGCTATTTCATCAAAATGGCGGACAAGGTCGTCAAATATAATTTCTTGGGGGCTGGGCTGACTTACCTATTAACAGGTTCTTTTTCTAAGGCTATCTCTTTCCTATTGGTCGATTTCTCCTGCGCTTTGAAAATCTCTACTCCTGTAGCTTATTTGACAGCTATCAAGGAGGGGTTGAACCATGAAATGGTGATTAAGGATGGAGATGTTCTGGAGAAATATCTGGAAGTTGATACTTTCTTGTTTGATAAGACGGGAACAATTACAACTAGCTATCCTATAGTTGAAAAGGTGTTACCTTTTGGGGATTATAGCGAGGAAGATATTCTCAGAATCAGTGCCTGTCTTGAGGAACACATCTATCATCCTATTGCTAATGCCATCGTCAAGCAAGCTGAGATAGAGGGGATTGAACATGAGGAAATGCATGGGAAACTCCAATATATCGCAAGTAAGGGGATCAAATCTCATATAGATGGCCAACCAGTTCTTATTGGGAATTATGTCTTGATGCAGGATGAGCAGATTCATATTAGCTCGGAACAAAATGATCTAATTGAAGAGTATAAGAGCCACTACAATCTCTTATTCTTGGCTTATCAGAATGAATTGATTGGAATGTTCTGCATCCATACTCCTTTGAGAAAAGAAGCAAAAGTAGCCTTGGAGAAACTTAAGACTCAAGGGAAAAAATTGATTCTGGCAACAGGGGATACCTTGGTTAGGACAGAGGAATTAGTCAAAGATTTGCCTTTTGATCAGGTCTATACAGACTTGAAACCTGATGGAAAATTTGAGTTAGTAGAGGAACTACAGAAAGCAGGTCACACTATTTTGATGGTTGGGGATGGGTTGAATGACTCAGCGGCTCTAACCCTATCAGATATCGGTGTGGTGATGAATGAGAGTGCAGATATTTCTAAGCAGATGAGTGATATCTTATTGTTAGATAATCGCTTGGATTTCTTCCAAGAGTTGGATTGGCTATCATCATCTTTGCAAACACTCATCAAGAAGAATATTCAAGATACCGTTGTCGTAAATAGTAGTTTGATTGGCTTTGGCTTGTTTAATTGGCTCAGTCCTTCAAATCTCTCTATCTTACATAATCTAACAACCTTACGTATAGTCCTGCGTAGCCTGTCTATTAAGGCTAGATAGATGTGCTTATCAATAACAAAAAGGAGTTACCTTTCTCGAGGTTAACTCCTTTATTTATAGAGAAATGTTGAACAGTTTAGTAAGTCAATACAAAGTATTTTTTCTTCCCACGACGGATAACAGTCAGTTCGTTCTCAAGCTTATCTGCGTCACTCAAGACATAGTCAAGGTCTTGGATACGGTCGCCGTTGACGTAGATAGCTCCGTTTTGGACGTCTTCACGGGCTTGGCGTTTTGAGTTAACCACACCAGCAGAAACGAGCAGTTCTACGATATTGTGGTTTTCGTCTGCTTGTACATGGTAGTTTGGTACACCACGAAGTCCTTGTTTGAGCTCTTTAACAGAAAGGTTTTTGATGTTTCCTGCAAAGAGTTGCTCAGTGATGTTGAGGGCTTCTTTGTAAGCTTCTTCTCCGTGAACAAGTGTAACGACTTCACGAGCCAAGACTTTTTGTGCTAAGCGTTCATGTGGAGCTGCTTCAAATTGTTTGCGGATGTCTTCAATCTCATCAAGTGTCAAGAAAGTAAAGATTTTCAAGAAGCGAACAGCGTCAGCGTCCATAACGTTCATCCAGAATTGGTACATTTCGTATGGAGAAGTCTTTTCAGGATTAAGCCAGACGGCATTTCCTTCTGATTTACCAAATTTCTTACCAGTTGCATCTGTGATAAGCGGAACGGTGATAACGTGTCCAGTTTTGTCAGCCTTACGACGAAGCAATTCGGTACCAGCTGTCATATTTCCCCACTGGTCAGAACCACCGATTTGTAGCGTTACGTTGTGGTCTTGGTTAAGGACGAAGAAGTCGTAACCTTGCATGATTTGGTAGGCAAACTCAGTGTATGAAATTCCTGTTTCAATCCGTTTTTTCACAGACTCCTTACTCATCATGTAGTTGACAGTGAAGTATTTTCCGATATCACGGAGGAAGTCAATGAAGCTGATGCTGCCAAACCAGTCGTAGTTGTTGACCATGACAGCTTTATTTTCCCCATTTTCAAAGTCAAGAAAACGAGAAAGTTGTCCTTGGATAGACTTGACCCAGCCCTCTACTGTGTCTTTTGTTTGGAGACTACGTTCAGCATCTTTGAAGGACGGATCTCCGATGAGACCTGTAGCACCGCCAACGAGCGCATAAGGTTTGTGACCTGCTAGCTGCAAGCGACGACTTGTCAAGATTGCGACAAGGTGGCCTAGGTGAAGGCTGTCAGCAGTTGGATCGTAGCCAGTATAATAAGAAACTTGACCTTCTTCTAGGGCTTTACGCAAAGCTTCTTCATCAGTCGTTTGAAAAATCAAACCACGCTCTTTTAGCTCATCAAAAATGTGCATGTGTCTTTTCTCCTTTTTAAAAATATTGTTTCTATCTATTGTATCACAAACTTGGGCAATAGCCTAGCAGAATAGGGAAGAAAGTGGCTATTTTATTGAAAGCGTAACTTCTCAAAGCAACTTCCACTTGACTTGCCGAAGTGGAAATTAGTCTAAAACGGATTTTTATGGTGGAATTAAGTATGAGACGTTTGAGTTAGAAATGAGGCTCACTATGACAAAACATAAACACCTTACCCTTTCAGACCGTAATGATATCCAACTGGGCTTAGAGCGCGGTGAAACCTTCAAAGCTATTGGACAGTCCATTCTAAAAGACCCAACTACTGTC